>CAZVYR010000488.1:0-1502 GCA_964631555.1 uncultured Leptospirales bacterium | reverse complement strand
TAATGCTTGTATTTTATCGTAAAAACTAGTTAAGTCAAATAAGAAATAAGTATTTATGGAATTTATATTTGATGACCTGAAAAATATTAAAAATAAAATAGAGGATTTAATATGAAAGCCTGTTTTTTAAGTTTGTTGGTTTTTACTTTTTTAATCTCATGCACATCAGAAAATATTGGGAATATTTTAATAGCACAACCTAGTACAATCGGCAAAAAAAAAGAATTACCGATCCCGCCGCTTCTTAAGCCTTCCAAGGTTATTAATAATCAGTTATATTTTGACCTTGCCGTACAAAGAGGAATATCGGAGTTTATAAAGGGTACTGAGATTATAACTTATGGCTATAATGGGCCGTTACTGGGCCCCACTATCAGGGCAAAGAAGGGGCAGAGGATTAATATTACGGTTAATAATAAATTAAGGGAATATACAACTGTTCACTGGCACGGAATGCTGGTGCCCGGGGAGATGGACGGGGGGCCTCACCAGGTAATACCTCCGGATGGAAAGTGGACTGCTTCTTTTGTTGTCAGCCAGCCTGCTGCTACTGCATGGTATCATCCGCATGGTCTGGGCAATACCGCGATCCAGGTTTATAAAGGACTCGCCGGACTTTTCATTATCGATGATGCTGTATCTGAAAAATTAAACCTGCCGGATAAATATGGAATAAATGATATCCCTCTTATTGTACAGGATAAAAGATTAACAAGCGATGGGATACCACTTTATTTAACCAATATGAGAGACATCATGACAGGCATGACCGGGAATACTATTCTGGTAAACGGAGTGATAAACGCGTACCTTGGAGTAAATTCTTCCATGTATCGCTTCAGGCTGTTGAACGGTTCAAATGCGAGGGTTTATGATTTCAGGATGAGCGACGGCAGCTATTTCTATCAGATCGCGACTGATGCCGGTCTTATTGAGAAACCCGTAAAGCTTAAAAGTATTATCCTTTCTCCTGCTGAGCGCGCTGAAATTATTGTAGATTTTTCCAAATATAAAACAGGAAATAAAATAAGCCTGGTATCCGGCTACTTTAACATAATCGAATTTAATATTATAAATAAAACGACTGACACGGCAATAATTCCCAAAGAGCTTGTTCCCGCTGAAAACTTTAAGTTTTCGAGTCCCAATCGTTCGCGTATATTCAATTTGCAGGGCATGGGTTTCAATGTGAGTATAAACAGGAAGCAGATGGATATAAACAGGATCGATGAATACGTGAAATACGGAGACACCGAAGCCTGGATAATTACAAGTACAACAGGCGGGATGATGGGCAGGGGTATGATGGGAGGCAGAGGTATGATGGGAGATGTGGTACACAATTTTCACGCTCATGGATTACATTTCCTTATCTTAGACAGGAACGGCAATCCTCCATATCCTTATGAACAGGGCTGGAAAGACACGGTCCTTCTCTCAGAAGGAGAAGAAGTCAGGGTTATCAATAAATTCCTTTTTAAAGGCATCTATATGTATCATTG
>CAZVYR010000487.1:0-1514 GCA_964631555.1 uncultured Leptospirales bacterium | reverse complement strand
GCACCGGCCTTGAACAGGACGATGCCTGATTCCCTACGATACGTTCTTTGAAAACCGAAACAAACAACCAGCACCATCTATTCCCCCCTTCTCCTTTCGGGAGGAATGGGGGTGCACCATGTATAGCATGGCGAAAGGGGATGAGGTCTAAGTGGCAGACCTGGCGGCCTGCCACTTTTGACAAAAAACACTTGCAAAATGCAATGATTTTATATTTATTAAAAATATGAACAATATAGCTCTGACCAATGAAGAAAACATAATACTCAACAGCATAGCTGACGGAGTCTTTACAGTTGATCTTGATTTCAGGATAACATGGATAAACAAAGCAGCCGAAAATATCCTCGGAATCAGCAGGGACGAAGCAATAGGGAAAATGTGCTTTGAAGTCTTTCATGCTAATATATGCGAACACTCATGCGCGCTCAAAGAATCAATGAGTACCGGAAGAAATATAGTAAACAAGACGATCTACATAGTGAACGCCGAAGGGCGCCAGATACCGGTCAGCATAAGCACAGCCATACTCCAGGATGAAAACGGCGGGATAACCGGTGGCGTTGAAACATTCAGGGATATATCCGACATTGAAGAGCTGCGTAAAGAAATAGAATCAAACTATACATTCGAAGACATAATAAGTAAAAATAAAAAAATGCAGGATATTTTCAACATCCTGCCGGATATCGCGGAAAGCGAAAGCTCAGTTCTCATCGAAGGCCCAAGCGGAACAGGAAAAGAGCTGATAGCAAAAGCAATACACAACCTGAGTCCCAGGAAAGACAAACCCCTGATAGCCATAAACTGCGGTGCCCTGCCTGAAAATCTCCTTGAATCCGAGCTTTTCGGCTACAAAGCCGGCGCCTTTACCGACGCGAAAAAAGACAAACCCGGAAAGATCGCGCTCGCTGACGGAGGCACTATCTTCTTTGACGAGATCGGTGAAATACATCCCGTAATCCAGGTCAAACTCCTGCGCTTTCTCCAGGAGAAAGAGTTTGAACCATTAGGCGGCGTAAATACCCAGAAAGCAAATGTCAGGGTGATCGCGGCAACCAATAAAGACCTTTACACCGGAGTCCAGGATAAAAGCTTCAGGGACGACCTGTATTACAGGTTAAACGTAGTGAATATCAAACTCCCAGCGTTAAAAGAAAGAAGGGAAGATATCCCCTTGCTCGTGAAACACTTTATAGGCAAATTCAATAAAATAAAAGGAAAGGATATAGAAGGCACTTCGGATAATGTCATGAATATCCTGATGCATTACGATTTTCCGGGCAATATCAGGGAGCTTGAGAACATCATTGAACACGCCTTTGTCCTGTGCAAAGAGAACTATATACAGGAGCGTCACCTGCCCTCGAACCTGTTCAGTGAGCAGATCATAAGCATGAATCTCACACTCGAAGAGCTTGAGCGCGTGCAAATAATCAAACTACTTGAAAAAAACGCCGGCAATAAAACAAAGACAGCATCCGAACTCGGAATAGACCAGTCAACCCTGTGGA
>CAZVYR010000486.1:0-1517 GCA_964631555.1 uncultured Leptospirales bacterium | reverse complement strand
TAGTGACTTAATCGGCTTTATTAAAGAAAAGACTTCTCTGAAAGGTAAGAGTCTTTTTATGCCTGTCCGTGCCATGTTGACCGGGAGGCTAAAAGGCCCTGAACTTGACGCGGCAGTGCCCCTGATAGGTGTCGATAAATGCAAAAAAAGAATTGAATATATGCATAATAAGTATATTAAGTCTTGATAGCTTAAATAATATTATTAAACAAGTGTAACCTATTCATGAAAAGAGCAGCGATCAATCCCATCAAAAGAAGCCCTGTATTTATTTTAGCGTGTCTTTTATTTTTCTCAACCTGTGAAACTGGTCCTGAAAAAATCCCGAACGGGGAATGGAAATACAAATTGTATGTTAACGGGATAGAAGTAGGTACTGCCCTGATTTCGAACAGGATCGAGAACGGAAATTATTTGTCGTTGTCGGAATACTCTATGAAAATGGGAGATATGACGACATTAACCAGGGATAAGATCACTGAGACACTCGACTTTAAACCAGTACGCCTTGAAAGTTACAGCAGAATAGAAAATGCCGACAATGTTCATGAGACTAATATTATCTCTGTTTTTGACGGTAGAAACGTGGAGTTGACTTATGGTAATAAAAAATATAATTATACTGTTAACAGGGATTTTATAATAGACGGCAATTATTTCATGGGTAAGCTCATACAGGGAAAATTCAGAAAGGGGCTTGAAGTATCGAATTATGTGTATAATCCGTCGGTTGAACTGGAAACGCCGATCAAGGCAATTACCAGGGTTGTTGGTTTTGAGAATGTCCAGATAAACGGAGAAGAGAAACAATTATTACACATAGTTCAGTCAATTGAAAACATTAGCGATAATATTGATCTCTTTATCGACAGTAAAGGCATTTTGCAAAAAAGTATTATTCATATGCTTAATCTTAAGATTGAGCTGATAATGGATTAAAGTTAAATAACCTGTTTTACAGTAAAATACAATATTTCACCAGTATTCATCATAATAATCTATCCGCCTCCCGGTTATGAACAATAAAATATTTATCTCTTTAAGTATTATACTAATCCTGTGCGCGAATAAATCTTTCGCTTATGATTCTTTAATGCATACTGTCCCGCTTGAGCGATTCTCCGGTAAAGTATATTCGGAGAAGGTCTCCAGGTACAGGATCAAATCAAAGAATAAAATAATTATGCCCGATACTCATTTCCAGAAAGTACTGGACCAGTCCCGGACAGGAAACTTCTATATAATTCTGATTAGAGCCGGTGAAACATCGGAAAACGATTCAGCAGAAGAAGATATGGAGAAATATCTCGCAAATTCAAGATTGCTGGAACTGGATGACCCTGAAATAGCAGGTTTGAAACCGCTGTTCGGGAAATCGAAAGATGTGATATATGATGTTGAGACGTTCGTCTATAAGCGTATAAGCCGAAAGATCGCAGGCGTTCCGATAATCCCGGCCGGGGAGATACTGAAAAACAGGACAGGCGACTGCACTGAGCACACTGTGCTCGCAGTAT
>CAZVYR010000485.1:0-1638 GCA_964631555.1 uncultured Leptospirales bacterium | reverse complement strand
ATCTATATCAGGGCTGTCGTTCCTCATGCTTTTCAGGTTTTCCCTTGCGAGGAACACTTCTATTCCGGATGCCAGTTCAGCGCCGAGAGTATTTATTTCGGAAATATTCTGTACGGAATATGATCCTATTACTTTCTGGGTCTCCATGTGGATCGCTCTCGCGTATATTTTATCCGGATGTATTGTCCCTGTCACCATTACCTGCAGGCCATGGATCTTCCCGATCTTTACCGCTGTATTGTCGTCAACGAGGCCTGTTTGTCCGAGTTCAACCTCTTTCATCACGTCCTTTAACTTTGATCTTTCAACAAGATTAATGAATTTATATTTTGATAATCTATCTGAAAGCCCGGACAATACAATATCCGAATTTTTGCCTGAGGTGCTATTTTCGCTGTAATCGAAAAAAGGCATAATACCAGTGCTTATACCTGCATACCCGTCATAAGAACCAGAAGCCAGAAGTTCATTCTGGCCGGCGGGCAGGAATGCAATCAGGAGAGATAATATAAAGCAATAAGAAAGTGTGTTTGAAAACATATTTTTTAAAAGAATTCTTAAAGCATGGAGGTGTTTTATATATTTCATTTTTCCGCCTGATGATATTGTATTTTATTAGCCTGATACCGGGTTAAAGTACCGGACAGATAATATTTACTGATAAACAATACCAGTCAATTAAATAAACGTTTTTATGTGAAAAAGGTAGTGGGGGGGATTACTGAAAGCAGAATAGAAAAGATTATATTGTTTGACGGATCTTTGTATCAGGAGGATAATGTAAGTCAAAAATATATTACAGGCAGGCGATAGTAAAAGAGGGCCGTCCCCTGAAGCATCGCCTCAGGAGACGGCGCCGAAGTTATATTAGTTAGTGGATGAGTATGACGGCAGCCTGTCAATGACTGCAGGCAGAATATCTGACCATCCGAGAGGCATGAAGTGCACTCCCTGCACCATGGGTGCTATTTCTGATACAAGCCTGGATGTCATTTCAATAGCTTTTTCTTTTCGTTTTTCTTTCGGCACAGAGCTTATTTCGTCTATTAATGTCTGCGGTACACTTATTCCTGAGACATGCTCATTCATATACTTTGCCATAACCGGCGATTTTAGTATTACTATTCCGTATTGAATGGGCACGCCGAAACCTTCGGTCTTGCGAACGAATTTTTCAAATACTGCAGGATCATAGACTGCCTGTGTCTGGAAAAATTCCGCTCCTGCTTCGATCTTTTTTTCCATTTTCATTAGCTGAAGGTCAAGGGGCTCGAAATTGGGATTAACAACTGCTCCAAGGCAGAGGTCAGTCGGCTGCGAGAGTTCGTTACCGTTCATATCCCGGCCTTCGTTCAATCCTTTCGCGATTTTTAGAAGCTGTACCGAATCAATATCGAATACGCTTTTAGCGCTTGCGTGATCTCCGAGGCTCGTGTAATCGCCTGACAGGCAAAGAAGGTTATCGATTTCAAGGGAGCAGGCGCTCAGAATATCTGACTGAAGCGCGATCCTGTTTCTGTCTCTGCAGGTAAGCTGAAATATGGGTTCAATGTCATATTGTTTTAACCGGACAGATGCTGCCAGGGAACCGAGGCGCATCATAGCGCTTTGATTATCCGTAACATTTACAGCATGGAC
>CAZVYR010000484.1:0-1643 GCA_964631555.1 uncultured Leptospirales bacterium | reverse complement strand
GCATAATTACGGTATTGCAGTGGATATTACAATAGTGGATGGATCAGGAGAGCTTCCGGATATGGGGTTTACTCCGTTTTATAAAAGCGATCATAAAAACGGCTGTTGATAATATTAAAAAAACCGGATTTTTTAAAAACGACCCAATTATATAGTTTTTTATTGCAAGAGAATAGGGTAAAAAATATCAATATTGAAGCATACCTTTTGTAATTTTCTTGACGACAATATTTATATATTATGTATATATAAAACACTACGAACAGGAAAGAAAAATGATTTCCTATAAACCAGACATAAAAAAGATAGTCCAGGCCGTTAATTTTATCCTCAAGAAAAATAAAGGCAGTATCAATTACACAAAGCTGATAAAATTGCTCTACATCGCGGACAAGGAGTTTCTGAGGAAGTATGATATGACAATATCCGGGGACTTTTATTGTTCGCTTGATAACGGCCCCATATTAAGCACGGTATATGACCTTATCAAAGGGACGGGCAATGTCCATGATCAGCTTTACTGGGACAGTTTTTTCTGCAAAGACGGATACGACTTGATTCTGGTCCACGAGAATAAACTGCCCACAGACAAATTAAGCAAGGCCGAAATTGAATTCCTTCAGGAAACAGACAACAAGTTCAGGAAGTACTCATTCGATCAAATGATTGAATATACACATAAAAAAGAATTATTTCCTGAAGTGAAATGGGAGGAAGCTAAAGCATCGAGTATTCCATTGTCTGTGGATGATATTTTAAAATCCATTGGACGTTCGGATACTGAGATAAAGAATATAAAAAGAGAGATCGACTCCCAAAAAGCAGAAGCGGAATTCTTTGCCGACTGTTGCCGGTGATCCGGTTCAATGAAAAGGAAAACCTTCCTCAGAACAGATACAAACCAAAATGATTCAATAAAGCACCTCAGTTTCATTATATCGGATCCTGATCCCGACCACAATGTAATGGTAGTGAATTTAACTACTTATTATAGTACAGGCAGAGAAGATGAATCCTGTATACTGGATATTGGAGATCATTCATTTATAAAGCATAAATCATATATTGCTTACAGATATGCAAAAGAGCTTAACTATGTGAAATTACTCGATGAACGATTCAAAGGACATATTATTTTTAAAGAAGACATCTCGGAAGAGGTATTGATTAAAATACAGAAGGGCGCTAAAAAAAGCAAATTACTACCTTTAATGTTTGAAAAGTATTTTAAGTATTTTTAAAAAAAAACTGAAGCAGCTTTAATTATTGCCAGTCATATATTTTAAATTAAGTTGTTATCTACAGCCTTATTTTTCAATAGATAAAAATACCATATATCTGTCAGCTTTTTGTTAAACAACACCTTAATGTTCATGAGCGTATTGATCCCAGGCGCATAATTTAGGCAGTGCAGAAAGAGCATGAGTACGAACAGATGAGCCTGTTCGACGAAAGAAAGCTATTGTAAATGAAGGGTACAAAGTATGAGAGGTATGTTGCGAATCCTGAAAAGGGTTCAATGCACAATTACGGTATTGCAGTGGATATTACAATAATGGATGGATCAGGAGAGCTTCCGGATATGGGATTTACTCCGTTTTATAAAAGCGATTTTCAACTATACTGGCAGTTCATTAAAATGA
>CAZVYR010000483.1:0-1703 GCA_964631555.1 uncultured Leptospirales bacterium | reverse complement strand
GAATTTTTTGAAGCAGCTAACCTGGCTTTTCAGATGAGCGTTGCCATGCCGCGGGGAGGAGCTTTATTGATAGCAACACATGGTTCTGATGAGCAACGAGAGAAATATGTAGGTAGGATTTTATCAGGCCAATGGACTTCTACAATGGCTCTTACAGAAGCGGAAGCAGGCAGCGATGTCGGGGCAACCAAGACAGTTGCCGAACCAAACAGGGACGGCACTTATTCGATAAAAGGAAGTAAAGTATTTATTACGTGCGGGGATATGGATCTTGCTGAAAATATTGTTCATCTTGCGCTGGCAAGGATAAAGGGAGCACCTGCCGGAACTAAAGGCCTGTCTTTATTCCTTGTACCGAAATTCAAGATTAATGCTGATGGGTCTTTAGGTGAATCGAACGATGTAAAGACTGTTTCAGTTGAAAAGAAGCTAGGATTGAAAGCTTCTCCTACGTGTCAGTTGAGTTTCGGGGAAGATGGAAATTGTACAGGGGAACTCGTAGGTGTAGAAAACAGGGGAATGGCTATCTTTTTTACGATGATGAATGAATCGCGTTTGATAGCAGCCAGACACGGAGCCGGAATTGCTAGTACAGCATATCTGCATGCATTATCCTATGCAAAGGAAAGACTTCAGGGTTCGGAAATTGGCCGGAAATCAGGGTCAGTACAATGCCCGATCATTAAGCATCCGGATGTCAGGCGGATGCTGTTGATGATGAAGTCGTATACGGAAGGTGCCCGGGCTTTGATTTTGTATTCTTCTTACTGCATAGACAGGGAACAGGTCGCTGAAACTGATGAAGAAAGGCAGATATGGGAAAAACGTCTGGGATTTCTGACGCCTGTAACGAAAGCATACGGAACGGATTTAAGTTTTCGTGTTACAGAGACAGCACTGCAGGTTTACGGCGGATATGGGTATACAAAGGACTATCCGGTTGAACAGTTTCTGAGAGATGAGAAGGTGCATTCGATATTTGAGGGAACGAACGGGATTCAGGCTCTTGACTTGGCAGGACGAAAACTCGGAAGGGATAGCGAGGACCTTTTCAGCGGTCTTTTAGCGGATATAAAAGATTTTTGTTCCAAACATCGTGACCATACCGGTTTAAAAGCATATTTAGAGGTTCTGGAAGATGCTAATAAAGCGCTTACAGGTATTTCGGAATTTCTTTTGGATATGCACAAACAGGATTTTCCAGTAGTGGCATTGTACGCGAATCAGTACCTGGATCTTTTCGGCGATGTTGTTGTAGGCTGGCTTTTTATGTGGCAGGCTGTAATAGCCTGGGATAAGCTTATGCTTATTGCAGGGGATAAAAAAATAAGCAGCAGTCAGCTTGAAAGTCTTGTAGCTGAAAATGCAAATGCTGCATTTTACAGCGGTAAGCTTGCATCTGCTAAGTTTTTTATCAGTAATATTGTCAGCCTTTCCGCTGCAAAAGCCGGGATAATACGAAATGCCGATAAATCAGCTCTTCAAATTAATGAGAATGCATTTGTTGTTTAATTATCAGCTGAGTATTATTTCATTAGACGGAGAATTGTTAAGGTAAATTCTGTATTAACAGCTTTTCCAATGAAGCCGAAAACTGAATTTATAAACAGCATGCAGGTTAAGGCTAAGGAACTATACGCTATTGGAGACGCACAAAATAGCCACATCTTATTATTGATGCTATAGCTGACGGAGCAAGGATT
>CAZVYR010000482.1:0-1708 GCA_964631555.1 uncultured Leptospirales bacterium | reverse complement strand
CAGCAGCAAAGACGAACAACAAAGATATACTTCGTCAACAAACCCTTGATCGTTAAAATCCAACCGGCTTCGTATGAATATACATTTCCGGAATTTCCCGCAAATATTATTCATAGACCAAAGAAAGAACCGTACGCGCTATCCTGTTAACCGCTCCCGGGCTGCCGAGCCTGCTCCTGACAATATCAATTTCTCTTTTCATTTCATTCATTAAAGCCGGATCATCCACAAATCCTGATACTTCTCTGAATATCTCCCTGCCGTTTACATCCCTCTGAAGCAGCTCAGGGCATATTCTTTTTCCGGCAACTATATTTACAAGAGCAATGTTGTCAACCTTCAGCACGAGCCTGGCGATCAGTTCGCTTAAAATATCCACTTTATATATCACTATCATAGGTTTGCCGATGATCGCTGCTTCCAGCGTCACAGTACCTGAAGAAGTTATAAGGAAGTCCGATTGTTCTATTGCGCGGTAGGTATTATTATTAACGAGCTTAATATTTAACTTATTGTAATGGGGATCATCCGGAATACCCCTGATAATATTATCACTATTCCCCTTTAACAAAGGAAGCAAAAATCCGGAGCCGTATCTTTCCTGTAAAAGTAGCGCAGCATCCAGCATCGGGGCCAAGTGTTTTTTTACCTCAGTGTCCCTTGATCCGGGGAGCAGGCAGATAAGCGGCCTTCCTGGGATTGAATCAAGTTTCTCAGCCTCTTTTAAGGTTTCATTCACCTTGTCAATAAGCGGATTCCCTTCAAAGAAGACCCTGACGCCCTCTTTTTTATATAAATCCTCTTCAAATGCGTAAAATACTATGATAGCGTCTATATTTTTCCTGATACTATTGATCCTCGAATAATGCCATGCCCATATCTGCGGCGAAATATAGTATATGATCCTTACATTGGTTATATTGCTTTGCCTGAGCCTTTTTGCAAGCAGCAGGTTAAACCCCGGGAAATCTACAAGTATAACAACGTCAATCTTACTATCTGAAATATATTTAATTATCTTCTTAAGAGCTTTTTTATAGAATAACAGCTTGAATAACGGCTCTACCATGCCAATGCCTGTAAACCTGGCATAATCATATAAAAGTTCAACGCTTTCTTCCCGCATCCTGTCACCTCCCACTCCGGAGAACATCAAACTCTTATCCAGTGTTTTTAATTCTCTGATCAGGATTTGCGCATGAAGATCGCCGCTTGCCTCACCTGTCATTACGAATATTTTTTTCATAGTATAAGTTAGTGTATTATATCTTTATTTTAGAATCCGTTATATCCGGGAAGAATATAAAACATCAACTAGTTTTATAACTCATCTTGACTTACTTTTTAGTAGCTAATCAATCGTTGAATCGCAAAAATTAGTTAAATTTTAATAAATTTCAAAGCAACATGGATGTTGCTTTAGCCGCAAAGGACATGGATGGACTATTTGCGGCGGGAAATTTATTAAAATTTAACTAATTTTTGCGATAAGATAAATTATATTAACATAAAAGTCAGTCAAGATGAGTTAAGTAATATATGCATAAAACCAGTAAAGTTAACTGTTTTAATTATCGTTATATTAGAACTATCGTTACAACAATATTATTTATTAATTCAACTTGACTGACTTTGCGTAATCATGATTGATTAAATTATATTAAAATCGAATCTGATTGTATTCAATATAATACAGCAAAATTAAAAT
>CAZVYR010000481.1:0-1719 GCA_964631555.1 uncultured Leptospirales bacterium | reverse complement strand
CATTTATTCTTCAAATAATAATGTTGTCATGGGAAATACAATATCAGGGCATTCTTTTAATGCAGAATCTGAAGGAATTATCATAAAAGATTCAATAGGTAATCTTATCTCTGGAAACAATATTTATGATAATAGTTGGGATGGTATTCAGATAGATTTAATTGAGACTTATCATGAAAATACATATTATAAAGATATAAAACCTTTAGGAACTTTCCCTGTATATGATGTGGCATCAGATATAAAGTTAAATAACAACAGGATTTACGGGAACGGCTTTGGAGCAAGAGTCGTTACCGGGGACGATGTACCAACGGGATTTGACTTTGAATTTGATGCTACAGATAACTGGTGGGGTAAGGAAAGCGGCCCGGTATATGATGTTGATTATTCAGACTATGTAAATGCAGAAGAATGGCTGACGAAATAGCATAGAATATATTATAAAAATACCCATAAAGGAAGGGATTGTTGGCCAATAGAGGTTAGTAAAGGCTTCGTCTAGGGTTCGTCCTTTGTTAGCCTAAACTAACATCCCTTCCTCTCCTGTCTCATAGCCTTTTCTAAAAGGCGGCCTTTTAGAAAAGGCGACCGTCTTTGCTCCTGAAATAAGACTGTCCCTCTATTGTGCTATTAAATACAAAATACCGTTGCTTATACTATATTGTACAAATCTATCAATAGATTGACAAATTGTACATAATTATATCTGCTTATGATGCTTATTTTTTAGATTGTGCTCTTAGGCACAAAGCACCCTTGTTGACATTGGATTCGAAGTTGAAAACGGCTGCCCGGAATCTTAATATTGATGCATTAGAGGTTTGAAATTCAAATTTATACATATTCGGAAGCCAGGCAAAAACTGGCTATGGTTCTTGAGCAGGCTGAAAGTACCGGTAAGGTATTAATTCGAAGAAAAGACGGCCGGACTTTTGCGTTAGTTCCGGAAAAAAATATATCTTCTCCATTAGACGTGCCATCTATTAAAGCGGAAATAACCACAAAAGAAATTGTGAATATTGTCAGAGAAGGAAGAGAGAGATAGAATCTTTACGTACGCGGGATTACTTGGGCAAACCCGCCTATACCGCAAGCGTCCAGGCTTTATTTTATCAGCTTGCTGATGGCCTTGAATTCGTCAGTGCCGGAGTATTCGAGAAGCTGGAATAGCAGCATCTCGGTTGATACTATAAAGGCACCTGACTGGCGCATTCTTTCAAGGGCAATGGATTTGTTTTCCTGTGTTCTGGAAGACATAGCGTCTGCCACCATGTATATTTCAAGGCCGCGCTCAAGCCCGTCGAGCGCGGTTTTAAGCAGGCATACGTGAGTCTCTATGCCGAAGAGCACGAGCGAGCTGACGCCGAGCTTTTTGACTTTTTCAGCGAATTCGTTATTGCCGAAGCAGCTGAAATGCAGCTTCTCGATCAGGGGCACGTTCGCGGGTATTTCGATCTCACCCACGGTTTTGCCTAAACCTTTGGGATACTGTTCCGTTACTATAAGCGGAATATCCAGGATCTGCGACGATCGTACCAGTATTTTAGCGTTGGAGATCACTTCATCCAGTCTGTGTATCGCGGGCCTGAATTTCTCCTGTATATCAATCAGAACAAAAGCGGTTTTCTTCCTCTGTATAATTCCCAGTGATTTCATATATCTCTCCTTGTATAATAACAGCCTTGACTTAATAGGGATCCAGCATTATAATTTGTA
>CAZVYR010000480.1:0-1731 GCA_964631555.1 uncultured Leptospirales bacterium | reverse complement strand
AGCGAATCCGGAACGGAGGGGAAGCGAATCCGGAACGGAGGGGAAGCGATTTAATACTGGATAAATCCAGTATTATGAAACGGAATGGAACGGGTCTAAATAGACAGATTATGAAAAATGTTCGTGTTTATACTATTATCCGTAATTATTTTATCTTCCCTAGCCTATGAATAAATTTTTATAATAATATACTATTTTTGTACATTTTACTTATCCTGTCTATTTTTTTATCCTAAAAATAATTATTAAAATAATTATATGAACCTGATAAGATTTGCAGAATTAATAAAGAAATATATTTAATTTAATAATTGACATATTATATATATATCTTAAAGAAATAACATTTATTGATCTAATTACATTTTTAAAAAAATATTTACCCCCTGTTGACTGAAGGGCATAAAATGCTTATTTTTGTTGGGAATGCTCTTTTACCCAGCCACTGACCGATCTCTCTTAATCATCAATTCGAATATTCCGGAGGTTTAAAATGAAAAATATAATGCTTATCATCACAATCTTAACGACAATAGTATTTCAGGCTGATTTATTCGCAAAGATTACCGTTGAATCCGTAAAAGGCGAAGCGGCTTATAAAAACGACAAACAATGGATACCGCTTTCAAAAGGTATGGAACTTGCCGAGGGTACTAAAATAAGCACTGGTGTTAAGTCCTGGGCAATAATCAAAATTGATGAAGACAGCCTGAAAGTACGTGAATTGACTATGATGAAAATATTTCGCAACAGAAGGACTACTGATCTTAAAAATACGCATATCGGGCTGAAACACGGCAGTCTGCGCGCCAGAATTCAAAGGCTCGGGACACTCAAGACCAGCTTTAAGATTACAACACCAGTCGCGACATCCAGTGTTCGCGGGACTGAGGAGATTGTTTCATACGGGCCGAAAACCGGGATGATAATCCAGGTTCTGGAAGGTACGGTTGAAGGCCAGAATCCCAATGGAAGTCCGAGCTTTGTCAGCGGTAAATCGGTATACAAAAGGAAACCCGGGGATTCCAAGCCGGAAAACCTTCTTACAACAGAGAAGGACAAGTCAACGGTTCAGATATTTGATCCGAATATTACGAATGACGAGAAAGATTCTCATGAATATGCGGGCTACGATATTATTGAAAACGTGGACAATATTGAAAACCTGGTACCTAATATTCCGTCAATAACAACAGTTAATGTAACTATCGACTGGTAAAATATATAATTAAAACATAAAAAAATCTAAGGGGGGATGAGCATATAATGAATAAAAAACGATATGTTTTTATTTCTCTTATTATATTATTTTCATCTCAATTGTACGCACAGAATATCTCTAATATTGAGCTTATAAACAGTGTTGCCGACAAGGAGACTGCAACCTTTTCCGATGGTGTGACGTTTTTTCTTCTCGTTATGGGGCAAACCCCTAAATCGTTTGAACAAAATATCGCATTCCTTAACAGTGAAGGGATTACCAAAGGGATCGCACTGAAAAAAGACTCACCTCTGAGAAGAGGCGCGTTTGCACTTATGATGGCAAGACATCTCGATCTCGGCGATTCACTCTTGTACAGGATATTCAAGACAGAAAGATATGCTTACAGGGCATGCGCCGCCAGTGAGATCATGAGTTATGACGGAAGCGAGTGGGACATTCTGAGCGGCGGGGAACTCCTGGAAATTATTACAAAAGTATCTGAAATTACGGGAGGGAATGAGTGAAAG
>CAZVYR010000479.1:0-1775 GCA_964631555.1 uncultured Leptospirales bacterium | reverse complement strand
TTTAATACTGCGGGTGTAAATACATTCGGGCCTGCAGAAGCCTCGACATTTGAGGATTTCGATTGGATATTAAATGTCAATCTTTTCGGTGTTATAAATGGTATGCTTACATTTGTGCCCCGGATGATTAAAGCAGGAAAGGGAGGTTATATTATAACAACCGCTTCAATGGGAGGTTTCTACGGGGGGCCAATTACAGCCCCGTATTCCGCTGCGAAGGCAGCAGTGATTAGTCTTATGCACAGTTATAATATATCGTTAAAACCGTATAATATCGGTGTGTCTGTATTGTGCCCGGCAAATATCAAGACCAATATTCCGGAAGCCACATTAACACGGCCAAAACATCTTGAAAAGACAGGATATAAAGTGGATGAAAAATCAATAGGCGCGCTTCGAAAATTTCATGAGTCAGGAATGGACCCCGTTGATCTGGCCAAATGGCTTAAGAAAGGAATAGAAGCCGATCAGTTATATATCATACCTTATCCGGAAGAAAAAGAGCCGTTGGGGAAACATTTTAAACAAATCATTGATTCAATACTCCCGATGGAAGCTGATCCTGAAGGCGTGCGCAAACGCCAAGAAGGACTTAAGGCATACATTGAGGCAGGAATGAAGGATCCGGATGCGGTATTCGGAAAAGCCAGACCTGATATTGAATGGATCAAAAAATCGGAATTCCCTTCTAAGTAACTACATTTTAAAATAACACATTTTACAGTCTTTGTTAGTTACTTTAGGATTTGTCCCCGCCCTGCGGGCGGGGTGGGTTACTAACCGCTAGTGGTATTAAAGAGGAGGGCTGACTTTATTGCTTTAGTGAATATACAATATGATCATCCGGCAGGGTAATCCTCTGAACTCTTCCGGATGCTTCAAGGAACCGCAGATGGGACAGGGCTTCACTGAAGGCAAACCATTTGGGGAAAACCGGAAATTCCTCGAATGTCTCGTAAGTCATGTCCCATTCCATCCTTGAAGCTACCTGATAAGCATTCTGGCTTTCTGCGTTTAAAATATCCAGTATTTCATCCGCTCGTTCATAATGATGCTGTTTGAGCTCATTTATTCTATTCCGGAACTCAGTGATTACATTACGATGTCCAGGCAGGCATAATGTAACATCAAGGGAGTATACCTTGTCCAGGCTATCCATATATTCCTGAAGAGGATTATCTTCGTTGAATCTTGATGAAATATTAGGAGTGATATCTCCTAATATGTGATCCCCTGAAATCAATATCTTGTGTCCGGCCTCATAAAGACATATATGGCCGAGACTATGCCCCGGAGTCTCAATACAGCGGAAAGAATATTCCCCGACATTCAGCAAGTCATCTTCTTTGACGATAGTAAACTCCGGGTATATTGTACGCTGTTGCTCTTCTTTCGCGATGCTGGATTTCATATCACTGATTCCTGCTTCATAAAATCCGTTGAGTGCAGCCAGGACTGTTGCTCTGTTAACCCATTGAGTTAAAGTAGAAGTGCGCAGTATTTCTGCTTCAGGACGATTGAAATAACACTTCGAACCAGAAGAAATAAGTTTCCCTGCCAGCCCGATATGGTCGATATGCTGATGTGTAATAAAGAAATCAGTACAATTAATATTTATATCAAGTTTTTTAATAGCTGAAATAATAGTGTCGAAACATAAACGGTTGTTCATTCCTGTATCAATTATTAAATTCCGTTCGCTGGATTTTATCATATATGAATTTATTGACTTCAGCGGACTATCCGGCAGAGGAATCTCAATCCTGTAAAAAGAA
>CAZVYR010000478.1:0-1781 GCA_964631555.1 uncultured Leptospirales bacterium | reverse complement strand
CGGAAAGACCGAAGTGGCCATAAGGGCGTCATTCAAGGCTGTAATGGCAGGAAAACAGGTTGCCATACTCGTACCCACAACAGTGCTTGCAATGCAGCATTTCACGACCTTTAAAAAACGGTTCGCGGATTATCCTATTAATATCGATATGGTCTCAAGGTTCAGGACAAAAAACGAAATTAAAAAAATAAAAGAAAAAATGTCTTCAGGCGCAATTGATATTATAATCGGTACACATGCTCTTTTGGCTAAGGATATCGTTCTTAAGAATCTCGGCCTGCTTGTTGTAGACGAGGAGCAAAGATTCGGAGTGCGCCATAAGGAGAGGCTAAAGAAGCTCCGGCTGCTTGTGGATGTTCTTACTTTATCGGCTACACCAATCCCGCGCACTTTGCATATGGCCCTGGCAGGCATAAGAGAGCTTTCGACGATAAACACTCCTCCTGAGAACAGGCAATCAATCGATACGTATGTGCTGGAAGAGAATCCCGATATTACCAGAATGGCTATTCTTACGGAAATAGAAAGAGGCGGACAGGTTTTTTTCGTTCATAACAGAGTGCAGACAATTGATGCTATTGCTGAAAACCTGAGGGATCTCGTGCCTGAAGCGACATTTAGTGTAGCTCACGGACAGATGCATGAGCATGAACTCGAAGATATTATCATTGAGTTTATTGATGGGAAGTTCGACTGCCTGGTCTGTACGTCCATTATCGAATCCGGTCTTGATATGCCTAACGTAAATACAATTATAATCAACAGGTCTGAAACTTTCGGGCTTTCTCAGCTTTATCAGCTTAAAGGGAGAGTCGGGAGATCCGGTGTCAAAGCATACGCTTATTTATTTTATCCCAGGCATATCCCGTTAACTGAACTACAGCAGAAAAGGCTTCAGGTTATTTCAGAATATTCCGGAATAGGCAGCGGTTTTAAGATAGCGATGAAAGATCTTGAGATCAGGGGTTCCGGCAATATCCTGGGAAAGGAGCAGTCCGGCAACATTATGGAAGTAGGCTTTGATCTTTATTGCCAGATGCTGGAGGATGCTGTACGGAAATTAAAAGGAGAAAAGCCTTTATCTATTTTTCGCACTCCCGTTTTTTTAAAAACTAATTTTTATATCCCTGAGATATATATAAACGACGAGAAGCAGAAAATCGAATTTTATAAAAGATTCGAAACATGTGAGCTTATTGATGAAGTTGTTCAATTGGAAAAAGAGCTTGTTGACAGATTTGGTCCGCCTCCTGCAGAAGTAAAAAGCCTGATAGAGCTTGAAAAGATTAGAGCGCTTGCTTCATCTCTGGAGATTGAGGAAATCATTGAAGATACAAAAGCAATAAAAATCAAAATTTCAAAAAATACAAAGATTGATCCCGGACTGTTGGTATCATATATTGAAAAAGATAAAAGAATATCTTTAGATTTTAAAGTAAAGAATATCCTCGTATTCAATCCTAAAGCCACATTAACAGAAAAAAGGCTTGAAGAATTAAAAAAATGGTTGCAACAATTAACCCCAGCAAATAACAACGATTCCATGTCAAATGATCTCTAACTTCGTATATTAAACTCTATTTATTTAAATTCTTTTTTTAAAAGCGGCTGTTAAACTAATCAATAGATTTTAATACATAATTTTCTGGCATCATTTATAATAGCATATCATAGCATATCCTGACGCACATGTAATGAATAATTAATTATATATAAGGAAAATATCCATATGATAATCAAAAAAGTTTTATTAATACCGGCTGTTTTTATATTTTGTATCA
>CAZVYR010000477.1:0-1877 GCA_964631555.1 uncultured Leptospirales bacterium | reverse complement strand
AATACTGTTTCGGAGTCGCTTCCCCTCCGTTTCGGAGTCGCTTCCCCTCCGTTTCAAAAACCGCATTAATGCGGTTTTTGAAACGGGATTAATCACTGCTGACTACCCTGTTTTTCCCGGTTTCCTTTGCTTTATATAAATTTTTATCCGCTAAGTTGATAATATTATTTAATTCTTTATCAACATCCTTCTTTATTTTTCCAATTGCTGTACCTATACTTATAGTCAGCGGAATATTCCCCCTGGTCTGCAGCTCTACAGACGAACGTATATTTTCCGCGATTTCATCAAGCTTTTTCGGCTCAATTTTCATAAGAAAGACAAGAATCTCCTCACCCCCGTATCTGCCCACAACATCGGATTTCCTGACAGTCGATTTGATTATATTTGATATATACTTAAGAACATCGTCTCCCTTCTGGTGCCCATATTTATCATTGATATTCTTAAAATCATCGATATCGATCATCAATATCCCTACACTGTAACTGTTCCTCACGGATAAATACGCAAGCTGCCTTATAATATGAAACAATCCTCTTCTGTTAAGAATACCCATCAGAACATCCTGCGAACTCTGCAGTGCCAGAATTTTATTGTTATTCCATAATTTATCTATTGTCTCGCCTAGAAGTGCAAGTTCAGGAGTATCATCGTTAAATTTGTTAATTCCATTTATAAAATACCTGATATGATTATCGTAACTCTCTTCAACATCTATTTTTTCATCCAGTGTTGACAGAAAGTGAAACATTACCTCAAAAGCAGGATTAAGCATATAAAATTCAAGCCTGTAACCAACCAAAAAAGCATTCTTTATATTCGGACTTTCATCATATTGCTTTTTAAATAAATCAATCCTGGCGTTTATTGAATTAAACTCATTCTTCACCTGCAAAGGATCCTCAATGATCTGGGGAATAAGCCCGTTCTCCGCGTATTTCAATAAACTTTTCCAGTAACCGATATGCTCTTTCTCATCATTGGACATATTATTCCAGAATTTCTTGATCTGCAAAGGGCAATCTTCCATTGAAAAAAAATTAAATATACCGGAAGCTTTTTTCTCAATCTCCAGTGCCAGTTTGATTATATCCAGCAAAACCTTGTCTTTCATATATTTAATCCTGAATTATCTTCATTGTTGTTTCAGCTCAAAAGTATGCGGTAAAGACTCCATCACATTTTTAAGTAAATACTCTTTTTTAGCAATAATATATTGTTTAATAATTGACAATATGAACAGCATTTTTTTTGTTTAAAGACCTGTCTCAGGTAACGAATTCTTCTATTACAATAAAATATAATAAAGGTCCCAGCAACAAGCTTAAGGCTTCCTGCAAAAGCTGCAGGTACTTAAACAGCAACTAAAGCCGGGATAGCAGGATAAAATCCTGCAGTTTATAACATATTTATTATTGAACTATATGTTTTATTTATTTATAATAAACAATCCGGGAACATGGAAAATATTATTTATTCAACTTGACTGACTTTTTATTCTTATTTTTAATTAACTCAGTTGATTAATGTTTCATATTTATCGGTTTGATAATAGAGTTGTTGCATTTCTCCTGAAATATAAGGTCAGTTTTGCGACAAGTCTAATATACTGTATATTTAAAGCCGGTCAAGTAAAGTAAATAATGATTAAAAAGCAGCAACCAGAACCACAAAACAATAACCAGGAACAGTATAAAGAATATATCATGATTGAATTGAATTTTAAAAAAATGGACGGTTTAATACCTGCAATCGCGCAGGATTATGAAACCGGAGAAGTACTAATGATGGCCTACATGAATAAAGAATCATGGGAACTAACGCTTCAAACAGGCATAGCACATTACTGGAGCAGATCAAGGAATAAACTCTGG
>CAZVYR010000476.1:0-1939 GCA_964631555.1 uncultured Leptospirales bacterium | reverse complement strand
CATGGGGGATTCTCTCTGTCTATATTTTTCGAGCAACGTCAGACTACTATGCCCATGGAGGAGAAATAAACATAAAAACGCAGTTTAATTTTTTTTCCCCCTCTACTTATATATACAATTTTACCTTACACTTTTTGGGTATTTTTAGCGGTTTTTGAGGAATTTTTTTAATTTTTTTTCGGGATTTTTAATTTTTTTTAAAAGTACTTCATGGTCACGGCAATACAGAGACAGCCCACGGTTGTCTCTTTTTTATGTTATCATAGTCAATTTCTGGTGTTACCAGCAATAGGCCAGATATTATGACATGGATTTATTACTTTATAAACATAAGTCAATTACTCATACGGCTGACTTTCTTTTTTATAATTTATCATTATGCCAAAAATACAGAGAACATCAGCAGAAAAAGCCAGTCAGACTGAGTAAAATCTTATTTTTTTTTTCAGGATAAAAGGTATTTTTTATGAAAAGAGAAAACGGAATATCATTAAAAAGATTTTTCTTTATATCCTTCAGTTTTTTATTTATTCTTGCAGCAAGCTGTAATCCTCAGGGCAGCGGAGAGAACGACGGGACTGCGCCTGTCGCGGGCGCTTCAGGGGAAATTACCACAACAGGTGTTACGAAGACCGGCCTGACGCTTAACTGGACCGCGGCGACTGACGACACATCGGCACAGGAAGACCTGCAGTATCTCGCGTATTATTCCGAAAGCGATAATATTGACACGGTCGCGGAAATGGAGGCAAACGGCACTGCAGTGGGAAATTACGAAACCGGCATCACTGCCAAAGACGTAAGCAGACTCTCTGATGGAACTGACTATTATTTTAATGTGATTGCCATGGATGAAGCGGGCAATAAAACAGCTTACGCAACTGTTTCCGAGACCACACTTCCTTTCAGCGGCCCGGGGGATTATATAATACGCTGGAGATTCAACAACAACGGTAATGATACAGCCGGGACATACGATCTTAGCACCGAAAACGGAAGCCCGGTTTATTCCGGCAGCAGCCCGAAAGAAGGGACTCATTGTTTAAGCCTGGACGGGAACGATTCATTAATTACCGGCAGCAATTATAATCAACACCTGGATAGTATTACCATAGCCGCATGGATTTATCTTGATTCGGGTTTTGCAGGGACGCGGGCACAGGTAATTGATATTGGCGGGGCAGGAATTTATTATGATAAAAATACCGGTAGTATAAGGGGCGGGCCTAACTCAACAGATTACGCAAAATATCCCATATCCAGAGATACCTGGTATCATGTTGTTTTTATCTGGGACGGGAACGGGAACAATGTATACCTATATATAGACGGGAGTCAAGTGGATAGTGATGCCATCCTTGGTCCGGATATTTCTAATATAGATGACCCCTGTATTATCGGACGCTCTGCAGGAGGTACTGATTACTGGGAAGGTTATATTGATGATGTAATTATTTATGCCGCAGCCCTCGGCAAAAGTTCAGCGGAAAGCATTTATAATAATTATTAAAAAATAAAAAGCAGGAATACAATTCAGCCGATAATATATATATTCAAAGCAGCTTATATTATAACAAAGAAAAATATGCGTAAAATAATAATAATACTATATTTCGCAGCACTCATGTTATCGGCTGAAGGGCTTTTCGCACAGGAACAGGGAAAAGAAAAGAAGACTGATCTGAAAGTCCAGTCTGATAATATGCAGTTTGAATACGCGAAAGACCTTTACCGGCTGAAATATTATAAAAAGGCGCTTGAGCTGTTTAAGGAATATCTTGAGGTCTATTATAACGGTATTCACAGGAAAGAAGCTTATAAAAATATAGCATCGATCTACTTCGGGGAATTCGACTATATCAATTCCATTAAAGTATATAAATCTCTTTACGAAGAATTCAGCAACTCGGAAGACGGCATTGAAGGCCTTTTCATGACA
>CAZVYR010000475.1:0-1981 GCA_964631555.1 uncultured Leptospirales bacterium | reverse complement strand
CAAAATCTACAGCAAACAATGAATACATCCCTGATTTCAATGCTGACGAGGACATGAAATCTTTAAAGGCAGAGCCCAGGGCGTTTTCCATCAGCTACGGCGGGTGGATCACTTCGTCTATAATCGATGCTAAAAGCGGTAATGACGCGACAGGGACAACAGAGATCATGTCTTCGGCTTCAGTCGGAAAACTCTGGTTTAAAACAACACTTCCGTATAACAGTTATATTTATTTGCGCGGCAGGGATATATTCTCTTATTATATCGATAAACCTGAGGGATCCACCCTGGATGATACTGAAAACTATCCTGATCTGGATGTTGGTTTTTATTCAATTACATTACGGGACAATACAATTAATCTTTCTGTAGGCCGCAAATTCTATATTCTCGGCACAGGCCTGATATTTAACGGAAGAGCTGACGGCGGGGAGTTTAACTTTTTTTCCAGGTATATTGACGTAAAAGTATTCAGTGTTTACACAGGACTGCTCACCAAGGATACTAATCCATATAAATTAAGCTCAAGAGATATATCTGACGAAGGAAAAAGGATATTCGTCGGCGGCAAACTTTCCAGGTCTTTTTATAATCAGACTGTATATTTTATGACATTATATCAGATGGATAAAAACAACGATGTTGATGATGAAGATTATCCTGACGCAAAAGCGAAATATAATTCTCAATATTACGGTCTTGGCTTCAATGGTATTTTTAAAGACGCATTTTACTACGCTGAATTCATAATAGAGCGCGGTAAAAGTTATACTGACTATACCAGTACTCCGAATGAGAAGCAGGATATTAGCGCTGCGGCAGCTATAGTTGGTATAAATTACTATTTTGATATTAAATTCAGACCTGTTCTTCTGATTGATTATGCTTATGGTTCCGGGGATTCTGATAAAAATTATACTTCATCTGCAACAGGCAATATAGCAGGAAAAGATAAGGGATTCATTTATTACGGGACTTATTCCGGCGGTTACGGTTTAAGGCCGTATCTTTCAAATATTCATGTATATCGCTTAGGGGTAGCACTGTCGCCGCTGCTCGATATAAATAACTTGCTGTTTAAAAGAGTAAATTTAATTGCAAAGTATTCGAACTATCAAAAAGATGTTTCCAATTCTCCGATAAATCAAAACGAAGCAGAAAAACCGGATAAGTATATCGGGCAGGGGTTAGACTTTTCTTTAAAATGGAAGATATTTTCAGATTTTTCCGTGTTCGGAAATTACGGGATCTTTTTCCCGGGATCAGCGTATGACTCAGGTGAAAAAAACAGGACATTTGTTATGGCAGGGATTTATTTATCTTTTTAACGGCAATTTAATAAACCCGGATTTTGCTATTTTGATGTAAGCTTATATACACCGTCCCACTTTTTGGACGGTGGCCTTTTTAAATATTGCTCACATCTTTCAATATATCTCATGCTCGGCCCGTCATCATTTACAATCGTAAGCCCCTGTTTGAACATTGAAATGGCTTTTTTCCACTCTCTTTTAGCAAAATAATCCAGGGCTTTATAATATTTTTCCATCATTTCATACATTCTGTCAGGAAGCTGACCCTTCTTTCCAAGGAGTTCATATATAATAATCGGTTCTTCCTTGCCCACTACCCTTACGATATCCAGTTTCCGCACTTCAATAAAATCTTTCACAGACTGATAAGTTGTTTCGCTCATCATCGCAAAAGTGCTGTAAAATTTATTCACTCCTTCAAGCCTGGATGCCAGATTAACAGAATCGCCCATTGCCGTATAATCCATTCTCGTTCTGGAGCCCATATTTCCGACTACCGCTTTGCCGGTATTCATCCCCATTCTGACCTGGAGAACATCTGTGCCGAGTTTTCTCCAGTTATCCTGCATTTCACGCAGGCGTTTCTTCATATCAATCGCAGCATAGCAGCATCTTAATGCATGATCCTCAAACGGATGCGGAGCTCCGTAGAAAGCCATTATTGCATC
>CAZVYR010000474.1:0-2004 GCA_964631555.1 uncultured Leptospirales bacterium | reverse complement strand
AATGCTTTATCGATCACGGCACAGGCGTGGTAATAGGCGCTACCTGCATAATCGGCAAGAACATAAGAATATACCAGGGCGTCACCCTGGGTGCAAAGAGCTTTCAGCTCGATGACAACGGGAATCCCGTAAAGGGCATTCCGCGCCACCCTATTGTTGAGGACGATGTTATAATCTACTCAGGAGCAACCATACTGGGAAGGATCACTATAGGCAAAGGTTCAGTCATAGGCGGTAATGTATGGATAACGCACGACGTGCCTCCGGGAACAAGAGTACTTCAGAGAGATCTGGAATACTTTTTCGAGAACGGCTCAGGTATATAAATATTATCCCCTGCGCTGTATAATAAAAAACCACCGTTCATATCCACGGTGGTTTTTGCATATTGATATTCCGAATCGTTAAACTTAGAAAGTGAACTCCGTTTTAATATAAAAAGTCTTTTCCGGATTAGGTTCATCTGCCGCATCTGCCATTTCACTGTCAAGCTGTTCATACCATGCCATTGCTCTGAAATAATCAGCAAATTCGTATCCGACACCGACGCCTATAAAACCGGTTTTGCTGTCACTCTGATCGGCATCTTCACCGTACCCGTATCTTAATGAAGCAAGAATGGGCATACCAATGAGTTTTTCAGGAGTAAAAGTGACCCACAATTCAGCAAGTGTCATCTTCTTCTCGTCTCCGTTGCCCCATGCGGCTTTTTCACCGTCGATTGTCTGGAAAGGCATAATATAATTCAAACCGGCCTTTACAAGATCATCCTTCCATGCGATTCCTGCGCCATAAAATCCTTTCTTATTATCAGACTGGTTAGACGAGGTTCCTTCTTGTCTGAAATAACCGGATATATAAAGAGAATCTATAGGAACAATTGTAAGTCTTGTGTAAAAAGCTTTCCCGTACGCGCTGTTTTTGGTACTGTTGGAACTGTCACTGAACAGGCTTTCGTTTGTATTCTTATAACCTTCACCGTTTGTCAGCGCAAGAACCAGTTCTGACTTCATGAATCCAATACCAAGAGAAGCACCCAAATCAGCCGAGTTATCCAAAGAGCTTCCATCAGGTAAGAGATACTTTGACTCATCGATCAGGTTCTTTTGAACCCATCTCTGGTCACCAAGTTTATCAACATAACCGAGTATCGGTGTATCGATCAAACCGAACTTCATTGTAAGATCAACAGGTCCTATACCTTTTTTAGCAGCCTGAAGGTATCCGTACTTTGCATATACTCTGTATTTGCTGGTCTCTTTGCCATTCTCTTCAATGGTTTCATTCCCTATATCCAGAGTTGCCCTTGCGCTGAAAGTATCGTCAAATTTCTTTTTCCAGTTCAAATACATTCTTTCCAGCTCAAATGTATTCATCTTTCCGCCTGACTCAGTGTCAGTGCTGTCAGTCATAACCGAATGCCAGTTAAAAAAAACTTCACCTGAAATATCCACTGGTTTAGACTTATCAGCTCCGGCATCCTGGGCATAAACAGCAGTCATTGTCATTGAAATGAACAAACAAAAGCTCATTATTTTTACTTTAGAAAACATGCTTCCTCCTTATCTTAACTTTTTGTTTTTAATAATATCAGGGTTGAATAAATATCAAACCTGCAATACTATTGCTTTATTTTACACTATCCATTCTATAGCGGGATAAATCCGGTTTCCTTAACAAGTTTTTGTCCTTCGCTGCTGAGAATGTAGTCAATAAAGGCCTGGGCTTCTTTGGATATTTTATCTTTATCGATATACATATAAAGTTTCCTGGATATAGGATATTTGCCGGATTTTCCGTTCTCAATCGTACCCACAATACCGTTTACTATTAACGGTTTAATACTATCGTTAATATACCCGAATCCAACGTAACCGATTGCTTTTGGATTAACCGATACAGTTGACAGCACAGCGCCATTGGAAGCCTGTAATAATGCGCCCTTGCTCACATCTGCCTTTTGCATTACTTTAGGCACTAAAATGTGATTTTCCAATTGTTGAA
>CAZVYR010000473.1:0-2038 GCA_964631555.1 uncultured Leptospirales bacterium | reverse complement strand
GCAGCATTAATTCCGGGTAACTCACAATACCTGAAAGAACATTATTCAAATCATGCGCCACACCGCCGGCCAAAAGGCCAAGGGATTCCATCTTCCTTAACCTTGAAACTTTCTCCTCACTCTCTTTCAACTCCTTCTCTTTCTGCTTCTGTTCGGTTATATCGCGCACAACTACCAGGACAGCCGGCCTGTTTCTATACCTGATAAGGGTCTCCCTGACTTCAACGATCTTTTCCTCATGAAACCTTTTAATACGAATATTCAATGAATCAGGAGTCTCTTTCCCATCAAGCAGGCTGTCGTAATACTGTGTAAGCTTTTCAATGTCTTCGTGCAATACAACATCAAGTATATCCTTAAGCGGAGAATTTACAGCAAGCCGCGGTATCAATGCACTGCACGCAGGATTCGCGAAAATAAGTCTTTCGTCCTGAATGACCATAAAACCATCATTCGAGTTTTCGGTAATCACCCGGTATTTATCCTCTGAAGAAATATCAACAAAGCTTTCGAACACTACCCATAAAATAGCAATAGAGAATCCGAAAAATCCGTATTCCATAAGATACTGAAATGTCGGAACTCCCATGGTTGCCAGCCCGTCATGTATGCCGAGAGCTAGCCAGAAAATAATACCAATAAAAAAAGGAGTCCTGTGTTTCGGATTAGGCTCCTTTTCCTTCAGCCAGATTACAATAGCAACAATACATGCAGCAATAATATAAAGTTCAAATAAAATGCCGGCAGGTCCCAGGTCAATCTCAATAAAGGGTTTTGCAAGTCCCCAAAAATTACGGGCTACGAACCTGTCTGCAACTATATAGTCAGTAGACCATAAAATTACCAGAATAAACAGATTAAAAATCCATGCATAAACACGATACCGTTTTATATTCTTCCCAAAATATGCAAAAGTAAATTCCAATAGAAAATAGGCCAGAAAAACTAAGGCTGTAAATTCCATCAATCCTGCAATTCTGTTTACAGTACCTCTCGTATTATATTCAAGAAACACGCCGACAGCATAAATAATACTCGAAAAAGATATGGCCGCACTCCAGGCAAACCATTTATACTTTGGCTTTTTAAAGAAAATAAGTATCTGCAGAATAGTCATTATCAGGGAAAGAACAGCAACAGATAATGAACCGGCAGATTGGGGGATAATATAATTAGCCATAATCTTGTCTTTATGATTTATTCTTTACTTATATACATAGCATACATTCCACTTCTGAGAAACTAAATTTAATAATAACATGTTTTTTTGCTTATTTATTTTCTCTATGTTTTATTCCCGCCCTACGGGCGGGATGGATTGCTAACTAACCATAAAAAACTATTATAGCAAATCAGGAATGTATTTTCAAGCAATGTTCAATATTATTGAAATAGTTGATAATGATACATGGCTCTTATTTTTCCGAATAACGTATCTTCCAGCGATGCTACCCGCATAAGAATACCGTGTATATCCGCTGGAACAGATCGTGCAGGAAATTCTCTGTAAAATTCTTCTGTGCTTAATTGAATATTGACCCTGGAATCTCCATGAAAATTTACAGACCATGCAAAACGCTCAGACCTGAATCCGGCTTCTTCCAGAAGTTTTACTGCAATTTCTACAGAATCCGCTGCAACGACTATATCAACATCCTGGGTGACCATTGGCTCATTTGCCCAATGATTAACAGCTATGCCTCCGATTGCACACCATGCAATATCCCCCCGCTCAAGGCAGTCAACAAGACGCATTACATCATTCGTCCCTCCTGCCGTCTGCCAGTCATAGAATTGTTTCGGTGTCAATATTTTTTCCCTGGTTAAAACCTGCTAAAGTCTGTACTTATCTTGTTGATTATATTCTCGAAATAAAACAACATAAAGTCAATTGATTAATTGGATTTTAAGCATCGCTGCTCTACCCCACATTAAGACTCCCTCTTTCTCTGATAACCGGGAAGCAGCACCAGGATAGCCCACGGTTTCAGGAACTGTTGACAAACTACTATGCTGCCATGCTTTTTAATATCCCATG
>CAZVYR010000472.1:0-2040 GCA_964631555.1 uncultured Leptospirales bacterium | reverse complement strand
TGACAGGAAAAAAGTGTAGATGTAAAAAGAAATGAAAATACCTGAACTACATCGCAAGGGAATTTCTCACCACTATAAAAAATAAAAATTTCGCGTTTATATCTGTTTATCTATGCTTTATAAAATACTTCAATCTCAGCTAAACCGGCAAACGCCTAAGCGTCCGTAGCTTTTGATTTTGCCCTTTCCGCTTTGTGTTCTAATACTTTCCCCTCCGTTTCAGCTTCGTATCAAAAGGCTCCCGGCCTTAATACGGTTAAATCGCAGGCGAAACTACGTCCCGGATGATAAAAATTCACAGAATCGCAGGTAAATACATTATTATTATTTCAATATATTCAGAAAGGGAATTCTCCTGTTCTTCTGTTAAAAAGCTCTTTAGCCAACCTCATAAAAGCAATTAAATGTGTATAAAATTTTGAAAATGTAAAAAAGGATAAAAATAAATATGTTATCAAGAACAATATCAGAAAACAAGACTATTTGGTTTATAAAGTCAGAAAAAGTGTAAAAACCAATCAGCGTCTAAAAAATCGAATATAGAAAGATCCTGTTTTTAAAAATATATATTGATTTCTTAAATAAATATTTACATATTTATTTTAAAATACTAAATCAACTTGAACAACATTCGAAGAAACTATCAGGAGATAATTATGAAATTAAGAGTAGTTTTTGAGCCAAGCGATGATGGCGGCTATACAACGTATGTTCCAAGCCTGCCCGGGTGTATCAGCGAGGGCGATACCAGGGAGGAGGCGTTGCGTAATGTAAAAGAAGCTATTGAACTTTACCTGGAATCGGTTGAAGACGACATAGAGTACAACCCCTCTGCTGAAATTGTTGATGTTGCTATATGAGTAAGGTACCAAGTCTTCCTTACGAAAAAGTAATAAATGCGTTAAAACGAGACGGATGGGTTGTTGTCCGTCAGAAAGGAAGTCATGTTCGTCTTCAGAAACATACCCGGTCTGAGCTATTAAAACTAACTGTGCCTGCGCACCGTCCAATAAAACGCTCTACGCTTTCTCATGTCCTGAAGCAAGCTCGATTAACGCTGGAAGAATTTCAGGATATATTATAGTTTGCATTCTAACTTAAAACGTAAATAGCCGCAGTAGTCCCTATTTCCTCAAATTTTTAATTTCTCGCTAAATTCTGAAAATATTCGTAGATCCGGAAAAACTGTAAGCCACACATTCTCCCCAAAAAAATAGTAGTTGATATACAATAATAAATAATTAAATTATTGATTCATACATTCAATTATGGAGCAATAAGGGATGACTCGTTTTGAAATACTCGAAATACTGAAAGAATATAAAAACGAAAATGCAAAGAAATATGGTATCAATAATATAGGAATATTCGGCTCATACTCAAGAGATGAAGCTAAAAACGAGAGTGATATTGATATTATAATTGAAACAACAGAACCGGATATTTTTAAACTCATTCATATCAAAGACGAGCTTGAACAATTGCTTCATAAGACAATAGATATTGTACGTAAAAGGGAAAAGATGAATCCATATCTGAAAAAGCGGATAGATAAGGACGCTGTTTATGTATGATAAGGAGTTAATAAATGATATTTTGAACCAAGTCCTGGATGCCTCACAAAAAGTAATGGTACGTTTTTCATCAATTAAATCGCCGGATGATTTTACAGATTCACCTGAAGGGATGGAGAAACTGGACTCAATTTGCATGTAATTGATAGCTATTGGCGAAAGTATAAAGAATATAGATAAGATTACAAACAAAACACTGCTGATAAAATATCCTGAAATAGACTGGAAAGGCGTAAAAGGATTGAGAGATATCATAACACATCATTACTTTGATATTGATGCTGATGAAATTTTCCTGGTATGCAGGGACCATGTTAAGCCTTTGGCTGATGCAATAAAAAGACTTTTAAATGATATAAAATAAAACAACAACTGCTCCATATTCCCCAAACCCCTGCTTTTTTCCGGATATCCGGAAAATGTAAGGTAATTTTCCCCCCAAAATTAAATTGACACCGCCCCTCTC
>CAZVYR010000471.1:0-2067 GCA_964631555.1 uncultured Leptospirales bacterium | reverse complement strand
TTTTGGATTCTATCTCATTGTAATTGTGCTCCACCCACTCAAAGAAGAAATCATTCTTTCCTGAAAATATCTCATAGCTTGATATAATATCGTATTTAACAGTATCGACTGCTCTTATGAAATCCTCATCAGACTTTCCCTGAAGGTCAAAAGCAAGTTCAGTCTGAAAATAATCGCCCCATGATGTTACCGACGGCTTTGTATTGTGTTCCTGCACGATTTTATCAACCACATGATCCTCGATATATTTTGTCCGCGATACCCTGTCAATAAATTCCCTTACCTCAATAAGACAATTTATCTTAGCGATATCCAGCATCCCGTTATTCACCATTGGGATAAGCTCTTCATTTAATATATATTCCATCTATCTATTACCTCCTGGCAGGCTAAAAATAATTACCGGCGAAATCGCGCATCGCTATATATATTAATTATTCGGACAAAACCGGATTTTCCTGTATAAAGATAATATTTTTTATGCTTTTTCTTCTGAAAAAAAGTTACAGCTCAAAAAGTATGCGGTATAATGATAGTTTCCCCGCCTCCGGCAGGGAAACCCACACATTTTTTAATTAAATACGAAAAAGACTTCGGGCAATATTCAGCTTCAGGAAAGATTCTTATAAATATCCGCGGAAAGCAGGTTGAGGTGTATATAATTGGCAATATGGTTTTTATTTACGATATTCAGGTCAGTCCATTGTATTTTTATTTTCGTATTACTCTGATCTGCTAACTCTATTTCTATCATTCCTGTTTCTTCCTGTGCGGATATCCTTTTAAGGGAAAAAGACTTCTCATCGTTCATTAAAAGACCGGGTATTTCCATCTCAATGTCGAATATTCTGTCCTTATAGTCTGCAACTACATTTTCCATAAAAGAGTCCAGCAGCATCTCAGCCTCCAGAAGGCTTTGCCCTGCTTCAGCCATAATGTCATTATATTTGTTTAATTTAGGATCTTCGTTTTTAAATAGCATAATATGAATAAGTATTATTTCTTGTTTATTTTGTAAAAATCGTAACAGTATCCCGCTGGATAAGAACAAACTTCTTTACTACTAAGATCAGCAAATATCGTCACACAGATAAGCATTTTTTTACGTGCATGAAAAAACTTACTATCATAACTCATCCTTCGTACATCCGTACATCCGTCCTTTTTCTGTTTGACATATCCCATTATTTTTGCTAAATATTAATATTCCGGAATGATTGACCTTTTTCAACAATATTCCGATATTCATAATAAGAAAAAAACCAGCCGGTAAAATAAGTTTGCTGAAATTGTAAATATTATGGATAAATTTAAAAAATTAGTTGAAGCGCTCGAAGCCCTGGACCTGCTAAGAGAACTCCTGAGCATGGAAAGCGAAAACTCCTTTGAATGCAGGGAGATCAGGGAGCCGCTGGAAGAAGCAGCAGAAAAAATTTTAAAAATATACGAGGAACTTACGGAAGAACCAAAGAACGAACCTATCGATGATTCATCAATAAACTGATTTCAACACAATTATCACAATTATTGCATCCCGCTGATCTTACATCAAAATAATTATGGACATACAATCTCCTGCAATCTTCTGTCTTTACATAATTCAGCATGTCAATAAGCCTTTGCTTATCTATCTCTCTTTTAAAGTTAATAAATTCTTCGGATATTACCTCCCCTGTTAATTCCGAGACAACTTTCAAATCAAAAGTATCAAGGCTTCCCTCAGTAATTCCATACCTGTCAAAAATACTCAGCACAGTAGCAAGCCTTTGATCACCCCTGTCCTTGAACACCAGCTTCTCCTGCAGATCCTCATAGCTGAACGAATTGACATTGCTCCCGAGCAACAACAGGAGATCATAAACCTTCTTAATAAATGAAGCGTCAGGATTCTTCCACGCGAGAAAGTCCATCTGAACAGCCAGATCTGCCTGGTTATACATCAAAATACAATCCGACTTTTCCCCGTCCCTGCCTGCCCTGCCTATTTCCTGGTAATACGCTTCCACAGAGCCCGGTATCTCCGCGTGTATTATCATTCTTATGTCCGGCTTGTCAATACCCATTCCA
>CAZVYR010000470.1:0-2096 GCA_964631555.1 uncultured Leptospirales bacterium | reverse complement strand
TATGGACTGGGATTTTGATGGCGAGTGTATTATGCTGTTGATTTTCTTTTCTATATCATTTCTGACAATGGATATCTGTTCTTTATAGTGTTTCAGCTCTTTGTATTTGTTGTCGTTCAATTCATTGGTTTCAGTGATGGATGAAGACAAAAGTTCACGAACTCCCTTTGTTTCACTGAGAGTGTTGAATTCTTCCGCAATGAGCTTAAGCTCTTCCCTGTGAGCTTTGATAAAGTTTATTATTCCTTTTACTGTGACTGTAAAATCCTTTATCCGGCAAAGGTCGGGTATCTGGAGTACTCCGTCCTTCAGGACAAGTTTGATGAACGGCCCGATATCGGTAATGCCGGTAAAGTCCGGGGATTCATCTTTGCTTATGAGGCCCTTTAGTTCACTGATCATTTTTATACGGACTGTTATGCTTTCGCGGGACATGGGCTTCAGCAAAGAGATCATCTCTTTGCCTTTGACAGTAGCGCATCTTGAGTCAAGTTCCTGCAGGATGCTGTTCCACTCAAGTATTTGCAGTACTCTTTCGGATAGTAAATTGTTTTCCATCAGGTATATTGTATTATTTGTTAATTAACCTTGATTGGTTTCCGTAATTATATGGATTACCCGCAGCCTTTTGCAGTGTTATTACCGCTGTATCCTGATAATTTATTCAATGGCAGGTCTTTTTAGCAAGTACAATTATTTCTTAATATTTACATATTTCCATTAGCAACATAAATTTATTCTTGACTTTGAAAAAAACCATTATGTAATTTTTTTCATTGGGTTTATTACTCTTTTCAAGGAAAGAACCGTCCCCCTGTTTCGTGGTTTGTGTTTAAATGCATTATTATTAAAAGCTTAACAAATTTTACATATTAATATAATCATTCTCTAATTATTCAGGTTACTGATATAATTATAACGATAAAGGTGAATTAAAGGTAAATTATGTATCTTTCAATTAAAAAAAGACTTTTCATAACAACAATTCTTACTGTCTCCCTGGTAGCGATTTCAGGCGCATCAACTATTTTTTTAGTAAAATGGGTAAATAGGGCTAATGCAAATGTGATAAGATCAAGAGAAAGTATAATTATGATAAAAAGCCGTTATATTGATCATCTTGAGTGGGCTGAAAAGCTCGCATCTTCGGTTTTGTCAGGAACCAAGTTCACCGGGGAACTCGATCCCAAGCAATGTTCTTTTGGAAAATGGTATTATAACTTTAAAAAAACCGCGGAATATAATTCGCTGAATTCGGAGATGAGAGCGGTATTTGATAAAATAGAATATATTCACAGGAATTTTCATGAATCAGCGGCTGAGGTGACAGGGGCAAAGGATAAGCAGACTGCTCTTAATATTTACAATTCTACAACAAAGAGTTACCTGAATCAGCTCCATGAGCTTTTTAATAATTTTAACGATGATAATGATGGAACTGCCCAGGTTTTACTGGTGAAAAACGAAAAGCAGATAAGCCTGATCAGTCTTTTTATTTATATCGCGGTTTCCGTGGTTTCTGTGTTTGTTTTTACAATTAATTTTTCCCTGACAAAGAAGATATCAAAATCAGTATCAACAATTGAATACTCTGTATACAAACTATCGGGCGGAGACCTGGAGTTTTCGATTAAAACAAGGAAAGCCAATTGCAGTAAGATAAGGAAATGCGATAAAAAGGATTGCCGGTTTTTCGAACAGGAAGTGAATTCATGTTTTATCGAAGTGGGCTCTTATGCTCCGCTTGTAAAAAAGAAAATCCAGTGCCCTTCTATATTATCAGGGAAATATAAAGATTGCAGGCAGTGCAGTGTCATGAACTATGTAGCGTATGACGAAATGTCTTTTCTGCTGATATTGCTCGATACCTTTAAGATGAAACTGAAAGGTGTTATTAAAAATATCAAGAACCTGGCTTTTACTCTTGCCAAGTCAACTGAGGAGATGTCTTCGGCTATAAGTTCGCTTACTGAGAATATACAGAACCAGGCTGCATCAGCAGAGGAAATTACAGCTACTGTTGAAGAGGTGTCCGCGTCGGTTGAGAACGTGGCTGAGAATACTGATCAGCAGTTTGCAAGTATTTCTTCTTTATC
>CAZVYR010000469.1:0-2098 GCA_964631555.1 uncultured Leptospirales bacterium | reverse complement strand
TAGAAGTAAAACCGGGACAGATCGTTTCAAAGAAAGACATCATAGGCCGCGTAGGGTCCACAGGCAGGTCAACAGGCTCCCATCTCCATTTTATGATAAGAAGACACGGAGAACACATAAATCCGCTGATATTTATATGGTAAAACTTAAAACTTCTATTTTTGTATTAAACTTTTAAGTCCATAAAGGCAGAGCTGCTTCATACTAATGGAAATGAATCCATCTCTCCTCGCGTTCAATATTACCCATATTTTCAGATAACTGGAAAATTAATCTTTAGCCCTATTTGTTATGTTTGTTTCCCCTCTCCACGTGCATGGAAGTTATTAACAAAATGATATTAATACGGGGAGAGGGGTTAGGGGTGAGGGCATTAAAGAAGCTTCTTCTCTTATACGCGCTCAAAATTCTTATCCTTAAGCAAACCCTGTTCAGCCTTTCTCAGGTCTTCCTCAGTATCCACCTCGTACCAGCCGATACCGGAAAGATCGCAAATAGCGGGCGAGGTCTCTTCATCATCAGCCAACACCTGAAGAATATTCTCGACAACTGCCTTTTCCCCGAACCTTTCAACAGTTTTGCCGGCAGCCTGCCTGTAAACATCATTCATAGATTCATCAATATATGTCATCCCGATATAACCGCAGTCAAATACATCCATATCTTTCCGGATAGCTTCTATCCTGCCGCTGGTCCCCAGCCTGACTTTCATGTCATCTTTGCCCAGGTCCCTGTCAAAATCGCACATAGCTGTAATAGAACCGAAAGACGGCTTCATTTTCTCAAACATTACCCTTGGATAGATATGATCCACGTTTGTAATTAAAAACGAATCCCTTTCAAATTCTTTCAGACCTCTAATCAGTGTAAAAATATTGCCTTTAAGATACTCTTTATTCTCAAGAACGCGAATGTTTCCGTATCCCTTTTCTTCAACATGATCCCTTAAGTCCTCATAATGGAATCCGCCGATTATCAGAATCTCATTAAAAAAGCCGATGTCAAAAAAATCCAGCAGGTAATCTATCAGGCGCTTCCCGTTCACAGGCACCATACCCTTTGTGCGGGTTTTTGTTATCTCACCGAGCCTGCTTCCTGTTCCTGCTGCCAGCACTAGTGCTCTCATATAGTCAACAGCTCCCGTATATTTTCAATTGTCATAAAAGTCTCTCTTATCTTTAAAAAGTCCTCTCTCTTGAAAGTACCGCATTTGCCGACAAAATTTATACCATTGGCAATGGCTTTTTCAGCGTCCTTTAGGGAATCCCCCACGAACGTCAGTTCATCCCTTTCAAGGCCAAAGACCTTCATAACATGATCGAAATGATCTTTGCCCTTCTGAAACCCATTGTTAAATCCCAGTACTATATCGAACTCCAGGCCTTCCCTTTCAACAAATCTATCAATCAGTTCCTGGTAATTGTTTGAGGATACGCCTGCAATATCACCCCTTTTACGAAGAGCATTGATCGCGTATCTTACATCCTTTGAAAATCTCTGCTCAAAAAAACCTTCTTTCTTTTCTTCTTCGAATATTTCCATCTTTTGAGTATTGGTTAAATCCCCGGGGAACAATATCTCAAGCTGCTGAAAAAAAGGCGCGCCGGAAGTTTTCAGATAATTCATCCTGGCTTCCTCAAAGCTCATTTCCGGGTGAAACTCATGTATAACGCGGCCCGCGATATCAGCGAACCCGTCCATTGTATCCACAAGCGTGCCGTCAAAGTCAAAAAGAAACGCGCGTTTCCTCATTGTTACATCCTGACTCCAAATAAATTATAATAAAAACAGCATTACGGGCACTTCCGGGATTCTCAGACTTTAAATTTCCCAATAGTACCTGTAAGAATATCGGACTGCGATTTCAATGATCTGGTCGCATCATCAATATCTCCGGATAATTTATTAAGCTCCTGAATACTTCTCACCATAAGCTCTGCCGCTTTTATTAACCCGGAGTTTGTATTCTTCTGCTCAATTGTTTCTTCTACGATCTGGCTTGCCATTGAATTTATAATTTCAACATCCTCCATTACCTGCTCGCTTCCCTTGGTCTGTTCATCGGATGACAGTGCGATCTCTTCCATAAGATTTGACG
>CAZVYR010000468.1:0-2098 GCA_964631555.1 uncultured Leptospirales bacterium | reverse complement strand
CGCCAAACGCGCGGCGCACTGCGCGCTGGGCTTCGGTGTCGGGATTGCGCGGAATGACATAGGTGCGGACACATTGGGTTCGCACGCCGTGACGAGCGCCGGGTCTTGTGTAAAACACAACGTTACCTATGCGTCCGCTGATCGAGTTTATAAGTATGTTCGGTGTAGCTGTTGCCATTTGACCTCATCCCCTTCGCCATTCAGGGAATGGCGACCCCCCATGCTCCCGAAAGGAGAAGGGGGGCTTTAAGATATTTTTTCTTTTATTATTATGTATTATATTCCCTTTAATAGGTCTCAGGTATGTCTTTATGCATGAGACTATGTTAAGAAAAATAGTATTGCTTATATACCCTAACCCGGCCAGCGCTATCCTTAGGCCGCACTTTCTAAGAGACCCCCTCTGTCGCTACGCGACATCTCCTCCTTTGCAGGGGGAGCAATCAGTGCAGGAAAGGTGGATAAATTATTTTTCCCCCTCCTATTAATATACGTAAACCTGTCACCGATATGGGCTGAAATTTGAATTTTTTTTGAATTTTTTTTGGAATAATATAAAAAAAATCAGTTTTCCGGGAATAATAAAATAAGTATTATTTAAGTAATTCAATCCTGGATTTTTAAGACAGGTTCTGATAATCCGAAATTTTGTTGACTCTTTGTAAAAAGCTGTAACTGTTACATAAGGGGAGATAAATCGTTATGGAATACTATGGCAGGTTTATACAGGTCATGGATGCGCTTGAAAAGCATAAGGTTGAATATATTTTAGTAGGCGGATTTGCATTGATATTATACGGACTTCCCCGTCTGACTGAGGATATTGACTTGTTTATCAGGCCTGACGAGCATAACATTAACCTATTAAAACAGGCGCTGTTATCCGTGTTTAACGATGAAAGTATAAATGAAATAAACTTTGCTATGCTGAATGATTATCCTGTGATAAGATACGGATCCCCGGATGGATTTTATATCGATATTCTCATTAGTCTTGGGGAAGCATTTACCTATGACGACCTGGATTTTATTATTCAAACAATGCAGGGGCATCATATACGGATAGCAACCCCGGAAACACTGTATGCGATGAAAAGAGATACCGTAAGGCCGATCGATAAAGCTGATTCTGTTTTTTTACAGAAGTTACTGAATAATAAGGAATAAACAAAAATGCCGGTATTTAAATTTAAATCTCATGAACAGGCCAGACAGGCATTATGGAATTTTAATCCTGATAATGAATATTATATACGCGTTGCGCGGCTTTTCGAATTGGGCTTTAAGCTCTCTCCACCTATGTGCAAGCGAGGTGTTTTTTATTTCAGATCTATTGAAGAAGCAAATGCTTTTAAAGATACTCAATATTATTAATACTATTTTAATAAGACTGACAACGAATATTCTAATACAATAAAATGCTGTTTTTATTCGTTCTGAATATTGACATGTCTGCTGCAAATTAGTATCTTATAATGATTTAGCTATAATTTTAATATCACTCGTTTACATTTCCGATATCAATCATTTTATTTATTCCGTATTTGGCTGCTTTTAATAACTGAAAATAATCCTTATTAAGCGGGGTATTGCCATGAGAAACAATACAATATTCAGGATCTTTGTTGCTTTTATCTTATTCGGCTTTTTTATTTTTATTAGCTGTAACTCAGCAGATACGTCAACAGTTACTATCAATATCGACCTTGGGCTTGGTGACCAGGCAAGGAATATCGAAAGTAATTTTTTCGATAAAATAATGGGATTCTTTGAGAAGGAGGCAGCAGCACAGACGATTCCTGTTAATATCAGTTCGCTGACGCTGAATATTACAGGTTCGGGAATGGATGCAATAGAACAGAATTATTCGCCGGGGAATATCCCTTCATCAATCTCTCTGGAGGTATCCGCAGGGAGCAACAGGACATTCGAGCTGCTTGCATACACGCCGAGCGCAACCCTGAGAGGAGTAGCAACGCATGATCTTGTCGGGGGCACTGTTCTGAATATTACTATTAAGATGAGTTTGTATGAGACGAAGATCGTGATTCCGGATAATAAGAATAACAGGATAGTTCAAATTGATAATATGAGCGGA
>CAZVYR010000467.1:0-2101 GCA_964631555.1 uncultured Leptospirales bacterium | reverse complement strand
AAAAATAAACTAATGCTGTCTTAATAAAAAAGGGATTGCGCCATCTTCAGACCAATTCTTTTTTTATGTTTGTTTCCCTTCTCCACGGGCATGGAAGTTATTAGCAAATTAATATTATTACGGGGAGAGGGGTTAGGGGTGAGGGCATCAAGGATACTTTCCCTTTTTTATCGTATAATTGCTAAAATGTGGGTAGTATTGAGGGGAAGTGGGATGAGGGTTCGCCATTTAGGGAATGGCGCCGGGTGAGGGCACAAAAGCAATCCCTTTTGTTTTATTATATTATTATATGTCGTTCTTCACCTGCGCCTTTGCGCAGGAATTCACCTGCGCCTTTGCGCAGGAATGTCTCATAGATCAGATAATAGTCAATTCGACCTTGCCGATCCTGATCCTGTCTTTCTCTTCGAGTTTTATATACTTTTTTTCAGGCACCTTAATATCATTTACATACGTTCCGTTAGAGCTGTTTAAATCCTTAACAAAATATTCGTCCTTTATTTTCTGTATCTCAGCATGGAACCTTGAAACCATCTTGTCTTCAAGGACTACACTGTTGCCGGGATCCCTGCCCAGAGTTATTTTGCTAACAAGCGGAATTTCTTTTCCTTTGCAAAGAAGTGCCCTTTCCTCAACTTTCTTGATCTGGTTAAGCCTTTTACCAAGATTACTTTTTTGTGAAACAGTTTTGTCCATAATAAGACGAATCCTTGGAGTAATTAAAATTATTTCACAGCTATTTATTATAAGAAGATGTGCCGAATAATTTCAACTTTTTTATTTGATATTAAGCAGAAAAAATGTATCGCCCATTTTCACCTGTAATAAACAGAAGGATAACCGGATCAATCCTGATCAGATTTATTTAACATGCCGCAGGCGGTATTATTTTTATAAAAAACCAAAAAAACTGCAAACTTTTTTCTATAAGTCTTTTTTTAAGAGATAAAATTGTATATATTAAAATAGTGTACCCAGGGAATATCCGTAAGGCATGTATGCCCGGATATAATAACAAGATCAGCAATAGAAAAGGAAAAAGCCATGGCAACAGCAGTACCCGGCATTATAATAAACTCAATACGCGGCAGAATTGGCAGCCTGGTATTCTATAAAAGAATGGGTACCCATTGCGTGCGCACGCACGTCATACCGCGCAACCCTGACACAGAAGCGCAGAGAATAGTGCGCCGCGGTTTCGGCAATGCAGTGCGCTCATGGCAGGCCCTGACTACGGATGAGAAATACACGTTCAACAAAAGAGCGCGCTATATGAATATGAGCGGGTACAATCTTTATATCTCGGAATACATGAAAACAAATATATCACCCGCTGTTAAAGCCTTTAAGTCTTCCCTGGCTCAGGAACAGGCAGCCTCAGCCCTGTCTCTTAACCCGATCCCCTCCGTTTCACCTCCGTATACAAGAGCAAACGGCCTCAACAAGGACCTTTTAATAACAAAACCACGGCCCGGCTGATAAATATAGCCGGAACAGCAATAAAACCACAGGCAATATATATAATATTAAATATCCGGGGAAGCCCGGTGGGACGGATTGTGCAAACACGATTAAACCCTCACTCAAGCGAGCCTGACAGCCGCTTTGCCCTATTTCAAAAGCATCACAGGATACAATGTTTTATTTTTTTTATCGTATAAAGACGCAAACAATTCACCCTTGATCACCGCATTTTTCGTAAATAATATCTTTCCGTCTTCAGTAAGCTCATGCAATATAATCCCGAAACCGTTAACCAGTTCAAAAACGCCAGGCTCGAAAGCCCCGGAATAAGAAAGAGAATATGCCTTACCGCCCTCGATATTTTCTTTTCTGACACTTAGCCCGGAGAGTTCATCTTTATTATCAGGGGAGTCTGCCGGCATCTTACCCTGGCCGCCGAATACCTGGCATCCGTAATAAGATTCTGTATTATTATATATCCCCTTTGCTGTTCCTGCGCCTATCCGTTTGAATCCCTGCCGGAGAATGTTTGCCCTGTGGCCGGAGCTGTTCATCCAGCCTTCAACCATATCGTGCCCCACCTGCTGCTCATTCAGCCAGTAAACAGTATAATCACCAAAGTCGCGATATTCTCCCT
>CAZVYR010000466.1:0-2115 GCA_964631555.1 uncultured Leptospirales bacterium | reverse complement strand
TATGAACAGCCGAAAGCAAAAGCAAAACGCTACAATGAAGCAAAATCCTTTAAACAGATCAAGGCTTCAGGTCCAGTCAATAAAAAAATACCGATAAGCCCGCGAAAAAAATCTGAGCTAATGGAAAAGCCTCAGGTTGAAAGAACACCATCCATAAAAAAAAGAAAATTATTGGATAAAGTATTATCAATTTTCAGTCCCAAATCTTCCGAAAAGAGTAAACCTGTTAAAAAGATAAAGATCAAAGCATCAAAAAGCGGAACAATTCAGGAACGTATGGAATATTACAGGAAGAAATACGGAGCCAATTTTATTCCTAGCCAGGAACTGCTGGCAAAGGAAAAAAATAAAAAATAGAACTTACCAGGGTCTAATACCCACTCAATACGAACCGGATTATTAAAAGAAAATCTCATAATATCCGGATATCTTTAAAAAATAAAGCTTCGGGAAGTCCCCTTGTGCTTACATCTGTTGACGATCTGCCCGGGAAACCGGGCATGTTTATAAAATTATTTTTTCAATCTTTAAAGCTTACGACAATGACTGATAAAAATCCCGAAACAATAAATAATAAAATATCTGACGAACAAAAAGAACAACTAGCAAGGGAAAGAGAATTGCTCTTAAAAGTAAAAAACTCACTGATCAATTCCTTAAAAAATAAAAAACCATGTACAGAAGATATCAAATTTTTATTGAAAAGATTGTGATGAATTCCCCGTGATTTTATCGATTAAACCTTCCATTGTCCGATAAAAAGTCAGTCAAATGAAGCAATTTAATAAAAAAAATTTGACTTAATACTTTCTTACATATAAATCATAGGCTGGAATGTACAGCCAGCACTATTTATAGAAAAAGGCAATAGCATACCAACCCGAACCTCCTGCCTTTTATAAATATATATTGCTGAATATCTCTAACAAAAACAAATAAGGAGCGTAAGAATGAAACAATTTTATGCATTACTGATTTGTTCAGGCCTGTTATTAACAGCCCTGTCCTGTAAAACTTTAAAAAAGATGGATGTGACCGGTATTGCGGGCAGCATCCCGACTGATTCGGTAGCATCAGCCGTATCCGGGGGTGTTGATTTTAAAAATGGTGAGGTTCTGTGTGCTTATAATAATACCTCAATGACAAAAAGCAATTATCGTGCAGGTAAAATTCTTACTCCAGCCTCCCCTGCCACAAAGAACCAGGCAAAAATTCTCTTCCTTGACGGTAAAGAAATATGGACAAGCTATGTAATACCATCACACAAAGCATCCAAAACAGAAATGCAATTAAGCAAATACGTCTTATATACCGTGTATTCCGCGAATGAAGATATAAGCGAAGACAATTACAGAAAATCCACCTGGTATCTCGGTAAAATCACCTCAACAGATGAATTGTTCAAGGATATGGTCGAAGTGAAGGGACGAAAATACTACGTAAAATGGCTAAGAATTCCAGATACAATAATAAAATAGAATTAAGCAAAATAATATCTGACCATAAAAAAAAGCGGGTTAATCTCACTGCCCGCTTTTTCCCCTGCATTGAATAAAACCGGATAAATCCGGTTTTAAACGCTTCCGCTCCGTTTCAAATTCGTCTCATAGTCGTAACAAGTCCGTTCCGAAACCGGAGCCCCCTCCGTTTCAGAGTCGAATATAACAGTATCCGAACATTACAGACTCTGAACAGAAAAATGCCGCATCACACAGTATAAAACTATAAAATAAGGTTAATTATTAAGTGAAGGCGGGAATTATATGAAGTAATAAAAACATGAATAATGCCTTTATGCAAAGGCATTATTCTTTAAGAAGCATTTTCTTATCTGCTACAGGCCTGCTGCCTCTAATATCTCAGGCACTGTTTCTTCTTTACCAATAGCCATTATATGAACACCGTCACAAATTTTATTATCTTTCAGTTCCTTTATCATTCTTCCGGCTATCTTGATACCCGTTTTTAGGCCCTCTCCCTTGGGAGCGGCGGCCATCTCTTCGATAAGCTCATCCGGTACATTGATACCGGGTACATTACTGTTCATATACCGCGCCATACCGGCTGAAACCAGAAGCACAATACCTGCCATGATCTTGACATCGAACTTCCGGG
>CAZVYR010000465.1:0-2196 GCA_964631555.1 uncultured Leptospirales bacterium | reverse complement strand
CGGATCACATTCGCTTCCCCTCCGTTTCAGAGTCGTATTTAATTCGTATCCCCTCCGTATATGCTTCGTCTAGGCGTCGTCTAGGGTTCGTCCAAAATTAGTTTTATCTAACAGGATAAAATCTGTTTTAATATGCTTCCACTCCGTACCGAAGTCGCTTCTCCTCCGTTTCATAATCGGTTCAGGCCCGGACAGAGATTCCGGGCATATCATGTTAAATCCGGGATTATAAATTTTACAGGATAAGGTCTGCTGGAATATTATTAAAATGATTTAAGGGAAAGATACTAAGTAAATACAGTATGAATGCGGTTAGAATTTATAAACCGGAATAGCAATATTGATCTTTTCTTCGTGTTCCGATCTTTCCATGAACGGCTTCATACCGGAATCGATCTGGTTCTCATATACGGAAAAAGTAGCAGTCGAACACCCGGTCATCAAAATAAAGAGGAATATTAATATTTTAAGTTTATTTTTCATAAATACTTTAATTCGCTGTACATATTATTATACTATATTAATAGAATATAGTATAAATCGGTTCGTTTGTCAATAATTATTTATTTTCACAGCCTATTTCTGGAGTATATTAAGCCGTAAGTGATCACGGAGCAGCACAATTTACCGAAATTTTATTTTCATCCCTTATCTGCCAATCCTGACAGGATTAGCAGATAATCCGGCCAGGCAAACCTAATGATCGCTGAATTCTTCGGTGTTTGTTTCCCACGAATCCCTGATCTCTTCAAGAATATCATCATCACCCAATTCCTCATGAATATCACGGATCTTTGAGAAAGCCTCTTCGATTAAATGCCTTATATCATCGGATTTAATATAATTCTCGCTTTCTTTGATTAAAAAGACGCTCAGAACGTCAAGCACCTTCATAGATTCTTCCAGTTTAAGAATATAGTCCATTTAATACCCTCTTATTTATTTAAAATATTAGTAATCAGTTTTTTAATGATAAATGTCACAAGCGGAATCCCAATGAAAATCCAGAAAATAATTTTGATTACAAAAATATCCAATTTTTTTTTACCCGGTTTATTTTTATTCATAATATAGTATTTATATGTTTTATTTAGACAAAGAAACAAATATTTTTAATATATAATTCGTTCTTTTAAATACGCTTACGTGTATAATTAAGCAGGCCGCCGTCAAGTAATATCTCCCTTTGGCGTTTTGTCGCGAATAAAGAAAATTCGTATAAATTACCGGAGATTTCTATTTTAATATCATCGGAATCCGCCACCTGCTTTCTCAGGTCTATTGCGTGAAAATCCTTCAAGTCATTCATCTTATCGTAATCGGATAGGGATTTAAAAAGAAGAGGCATTATGCCGAAATTGACAAGATTCGAAGAGTGTATTCTCTCAAAAGATTTGGCAATAACGATCCTTACTCCAAGATACATCGGACAGATCGCGGCATGCTCCCTGCTTGATCCCTGTCCATAGCTTTCGCCGCCGATAATAGCAGTATACAAACCCTTTGTTTTATAATCAAGTGTCCTTTTAGAAAAAGTATTGTCAATATTTTCAAAAACAAATTCGGAATATTTCGGTATATTGGAACGGTATTTAAGTCTCTGTCCTGCCGGCATTATGTCATCCGTAGTTATCTTGTCTCCAAGCTTAATCCCGATCATGCCTTTCATCTCATCCGGAAGCGGATCAGTATAAGGCGGCTCTCCTATATTCGGGCCCCTGACGATCTCTCCTTTCCCCTTGTGCGGAGGCAGGATCATTGAATCGTCAATAAGAAATTTACCCGGAATGTCGATCACAGGATAGCCGGAAGCAGGATAGTCCATAGGATCAACAAGTTCCCCTTCCAAAGCCGACAATGCAGCAGTTTCCGGGCTCACGAGGTAAATCCCCGCAGATTCAGTACCGGAGCGGCCTTTAAAGTTCCTGTTGTTCGTTCTAAGAGAGATACCTTCTGTTTGAGGGGACTGCCCCGCACCTATACAGAAGCCGCATGCTGACTCCATTATCCTTGCGCCTGAAGCGATCATGTCAGCCAGTGCCCCGCTGCGCGCTATCATTTCATATACCTGCTTTGATCCCGGCGCGACAATTAGACTGACATCCGGATGTATCTTTTTCCCCCTGAGTATACCTGCAACTATCATAAGATCCTTATAAGATGAGTTCGTGCAGCTTCCGATAGCCACCTGGTCGA
>CAZVYR010000464.1:0-2198 GCA_964631555.1 uncultured Leptospirales bacterium | reverse complement strand
ATCTTGATCATAGTAACCGGCGGAGCAGGTTTTATAGGCAGCGCCTTTGTCTGGAAGCTTAATAACGAAGGAATTGATAATATACTGATAGTTGACGAACTCGGTACAACTGAAAAATGGAAAAACCTGGCAGGCAGGAAATTCGCGGACTATGTGCATAAGGACGAATTCCTCGAAAACCTGAGCGACAGCAGGTATTATAACGCGGAAGCAGTAATACACATGGGAGCGTGCTCCTCAACGACCGAGACCGACGCGGATTATTTAATGCATAATAATTACCGCTACTCAAAAGAGCTTGCCCGCTGGGCAATGATGAAGAATATAAGGTTTATTTACGCCTCAAGCGCGGCCACATACGGAGACGGCTCAAAAGGGTTTTCCGACAACATTGATCTCGTTCACTCCCTGCTGCCGTTGAACATGTACGGGTATTCAAAGCAGGTCTTCGATCTCTGGGCACTGCGTAATAATCTGCTCGATAAAATAGCCGGCATAAAGTTTTTCAATGTTTACGGCCCCAACGAGTATCACAAGGACGATATGGTGAGCGTCCCTTACCGGGCATTCCACCAGGTACGCGGCACAGGCAAAATAAGACTCTTTAAATCATATAAAGAAGAATATAAACACGGCGAGCAGAAGCGGGATTTCGTCTATGTAAAGGACTGCGTTGAAGTAATGTGGTGGCTTATGCAGAACAGCCAGGTTAACGGAATATACAACCTGGGAACTGGAAAAGCCCGCACCTGGAACGATCTTGCCAATGCCGTCTTTAAAGCTATGAATCTTGAACCGGATATCGAATACATTGACATGCCCGAACAAATCAGGGAAAAATACCAGTATTTTACTGAAGCCGGCATGGAAAAACTGAAAGAAGCAGGCTGTGATTTCGAATTCACTTCTCTTGAAGATGCAATAAAAGACTATGTTACATGCTATCTTGCTGAAAACAAATATCTCTGATGCAAACCGCCGATGAAGAGATTTTTCTATAAATATCTGCTTCCGTACCTCGGCCTTGTACTCGCCAGGCTTTTGTATATCACTTACAGAATACAAATCGTGAACAAACACATAGAGCAGAGGATATATGAAAAAGGGGAGCGTCCTGTATATATCTCCTGGCACCAGAGATTCTTTACCGGAATATTCTTCCTGTCTAAAAAAAAACCGATAGCAATAATCGTCAGCCAAAGCAAAGACGGAGACCTCATCTCCGGGATTATCGAACGCGCCGGGTGGCTGCCGGTAAGAGGCTCATCCTCAAAGGGCGGAGTAAAAGCCCTGAAACAGATAAAGGATCTTGCAGATTCCGGGTATTCCATGGGACACATAGTTGACGGCCCCAGGGGGCCTTTCGGCGAAGTAAAACCCGGCCTGCTCGTGCTGTCCAAAATATCGGGCATGCCAATACTCCCTGTAATAATATCCGCTGAAAAGAAATGGGTATTCAAAAGCTGGGACAGATTTACAGTACCCAAACCATTTTCCAGGGTAATGCTGAGGTTCGAAGAAGAAATATATATCTCCGGCAAGAGCGGCAAAGACGAGCTCGAAGCCCTCAGAAAAGACCTTGAGGATAAATTATTCCGCTATTACGAACAAGCAGACAAATACTGGGAATAGGATACATAACAGAAGTTCCATGTTCCAGGTTTCAGGTTAAAAGTCCTTAACAAAAAAATACATCTTTCCAAATCCCTGGAACCTGGAACTCTTAACTTGGAACTTCATTTCGATCCCCTCCGTTCCAAAGACGCTTCCACTCCGTTTCAAATTCGTCCCTGCACTGTATTTATTTCCAAAACACAACGTCAATAATCCAAAATTTGCCTTTCCACAACCTGGAACCTTCAACTTGGAACTTACTTCATATCCTCTCCGTTTTAAAGTCGTATAAAAGCTAATATTCCGAATTATCTATAAAATATAATTAAAATAATCAAATTTCTTGACACATATGGATTTTTAGTTATATAATAAAAATGCGTTTTAATAGTTATTAAATATCAGAATTGAATTAATATAACTATATTTTGTTACGCGGTTTTTTCAATCGTCATATTATTTTTTTTTAATATTGACTGATCTTTTTCAAAAGATTATATAGTAACCCATTTTTAATAGTTAAAAATATTTTAAATAAACTGATAATATTCTATATTTAAAAAAAATAAAGAAGAGTAAAAATT
>CAZVYR010000463.1:0-2218 GCA_964631555.1 uncultured Leptospirales bacterium | reverse complement strand
TTCCGACGGATATATATTATCCAAATTCGGCACGCAGTCATCAAACTATATATGCGACAATGATTCTATTCAGGGAATTGAGATAGCCGGGTTCCCTGGTACATCCATCAGGGCAACAGCCGCTGGAACAGTGGAGAACATCAACTGGGACCCGACATTAGGGCTCAATATTACAATAACGCACAGGTACGGATTTTCCACAAGATACTCCCATTGCCAGAGAGTTTCAGTCAATGCCGGGGATAAAGTCCAGAAAGGCCAGGTAATCGGGTTTGTTGGTAAAACCGGTAAGACAAGCAGGCATATTTGTTATTATCAGATTGAAATAGGTACGGATTATGTTGATCCTATGCCCTATTTAAATAAACTCTCGCAATAATAATCTTAGATAATAAATAATAAGCTTTTACTTATTATCTAAGCTTTATCAAATCTCCTCTTCGCTCCTTCTCGTTATCAGGAGTTCATCCGGGATGTCCACAATATTCTCACCTATCTGAACAGCGATCCTGCTGCCGATCATGCCGGGTCTGCATTTGTACTTTTTTCTTCCGCCGACTCTTAAAATCATGTCGGAATTAACCTTGGTATCCGGAAGCTTGATAACATCACCTATAGTCAGGTTTAGTATTTCCTGCATTGTTATAGAAACCTCGCCCAGTTCAGCTACAACCTGCAATTCCACGTTCTCCAGCCTGCCCTGAATAATCGCGAGATTCTCGTCTGTTGTTCCCTTTCTTATGCTAGAATACCAGTACTGGGCAGAAAGTTTTGAAATAATAGGTTCAATCGTAATATAGGGGATACAGAGGTTTGTCATACCTTCCACCTCCCCTACCTTTGTCTCAAGAGTAATTAGAACAACCATATCATTGGGAGGTACGATCTGCGCAAACTGCGGATTAGTCTCGATGTTCCCGAGCCTCGGCCTCAGATCAATAACATTTGACCACGCTTCTCTTAAGTTTCCCAGAATCCTCACAATAATGCCTTCCATTACGGAAAGTTCAATATCGGTCAACTCACGAGTGATCCTCGAAGACTCCCCAATACCCCCGAACAGCTTGTCAATAATAGTGAAAGTAATGGACGGGTCTATCTCAAGAACACCGGAACCCTTCAGAGGATCCATATTTATAACAGCAAGAGTAGTGGGATTGGGAATCGAACGAACGAATTCCTCGTAAGTAAGCTGGTCAACAGAAGCAACATGGACGCTGACAAGAGCCCTTAACTGCGCGGAAAGCGCCGTAGTAGTAAGACGCGCAAAAGTCTCGTGCATCATCTGAAGAGTTCTTATCTGGTCTTTGGAAAACTTATCAGGACGCCTGAAATCATAAATCTTGACCTTCCGCTGCTCCTGGGTAGCGGAATACTCCGTAGTATCCACTTCCCCGGTAGATATCGCGGTCAACAGGGCATCTATTTCATCCTGGGATAATATTTCAGTCATATATTTTGCCTCTTAACAACCGTTGCTTCCAGATTGGTAATAATCCATAAATTTTCATACTTCTCTAATGAATACTTATACCTGTAAGTGGACGGATCAACATCACCAAATCTCTTTACCAAAGCCTCAACATAATAATTATCTTTTGTTCTCATCAGTTCATCTAATATCTTATAAGAGATTATATAATCACTCCGCTTTTCTTTCAGAAAATTCACGAACTGAAGAATGATTTTTTCTTTTCCTTCGATATCATTATTCCCCACAGCTTCATTATATACCCTGACATAATCCGGGTACGCATTGATAAAGCTTTCAATATCGATAAATTTAAAATAATCCTCCCAGTTACTGTCTTTCTCAGCTTTCAGAAAAAGCAGAACAATCTCGGAAGGGGATAATACCCTCTCAGGCGAAACAAATCTTTTTATTTTTGCTATGCCGCTGTTTTCAATACCGCTGTATTGTACAGTCTTGAAATTTAACTGGTTTTCACCCATGATAACATCGGAGATCAAAGCGTCAGGATAGAAAAGAGCCTTTACCCTGTATTCCTTATCAGGTTCGATCTTATAAATAGTCCTAAGATCGATAGTATGAGAAAAAATATCATTCCCTGAAAGTTCAATCACGCGGGGTACTTTATCTTTCAACACATCTTCCGTTTTCTGATTTTTTAAACGGTAATCCACCAATGTCTCTGCTTCCCGGCCGTTCATATCATAAACAACAGGCCTGAAGGATGTATAATCTATATCATATATC
>CAZVYR010000462.1:0-2225 GCA_964631555.1 uncultured Leptospirales bacterium | reverse complement strand
GGGCATTACTCCATAGATTATAATTTACTGAAGGATATTACCGCGAAAGCCGTTCATTTCCTTGACAACGTCATCGACCTCAACAACTACCCGCTCGATAAAATAAAAGAACAGACTCTCGCGAACAGAAAGATCGGGCTCGGAGTAATGGGATACGCGGACCTTCTCATCAGGCTCGGCATACCTTATGATTCCGATGAAGCCATTGCAATAGCGGAACAGATAATGTCCACAATTCAGGATGAGTCAAAAGAAACCTCTGCAAAGCTCGCTCTTGAGAGAGGCCCTTTCCCGAACTTCATGCATTCCACGTATGCGGACCAGAATTCAAAGCCGCTCAGAAACGCCACAACAACCACGATCGCGCCCACAGGAACAATCAGCATAATAGCGAATTCCTCAAGCGGGATCGAGCCTGTATTCGCTCTCGCATACGAAAGAAACGTAATGGATAATGATATACTCGTAGAAGTAAACCCGCTCTTTGAAGAGATGGCAAAGAAAAACGGTTTCTACAGCAGCGAAATAATGCAGAGAGTCGCGGAGAAAGGAACAGCGAAAAATATAGAAGATATCCCGGACGACATAAAAAGGATACTTGTCACAGCCCACGACATATCTCCCGGGTGGCACATAAAAACACAGGCCGCGTTCCAGAAATATACGGACAATGCTGTTTCAAAGACCGTAAATTTCCCGAACAGCGCAACGGAAAAAGACATAGAGGAAGTATATACACTCGCTTATAAACTGAACTGCAAAGGCGTGACAGTATACAGGGACGCTTCACGCGAAGCGCAGGTGCTTCGCATTAAGTCGGAGGAAAACAAAACCCCTGAACAGGATTCCTCCCGCCCGCAACATTCTCCAAGACCGAGAAACGAAGTAATACTCGGAGCAACAAGGAAGATGACAACAGGCTGCGGCTCGCTGTACGTAACAATCAACGAAGACGGGAACGGGCTTTTCGAAGTATTCGCTACAATGGGAAAGAGCGGCGGATGCGCGGCAAGCCAGACAGAAGCAGTAAGCCGCCTGGTATCGCTCGCGCTCAGAAGCGGGATAGACAAAACCCAGATAATCAAGCAGTTAAAGGGAGTCAGGTGTCCGAACCAGGCATGGGAGAAAGGCGGAAGAATATACTCATGCGCCGACGCTATCGCGAAAGCCATTGAAAGACACTCAGGCATAGATGCATCTGCTTATGCCGGCACGGATGCACAGGAAAACGCAAAGAACTCCGCAGAGACAAACGGCAAAGGAAGCGATACTGTCATGGTAGGAGTATGCCCAGACTGTTTCGGCCCCCTCGAATTCGAATCCGGATGCTCGGTCTGCAGATCCTGCGGATTCTCAAGGTGCGGGTGAGTTTAAGGTTTAATTTAGAGATGCTGTAAAGAATAAATTACGACGGATCACAGTTTCCGGTAATAAAACCGGTAAACCCTGTTAAGAACTTCCTGATATCATCAGGTCCGGAATTCAGAATATTATACAGCTCATTTACATCCACTTCCCAGTAAATATGTACAAGCCGGTTCCTGAAACGAACAGCCATGATTAAATTGGCGAGCAATTCCCCGTCAAATGCTCCCTTTGCTGATAAAATTTTAAACCCATCGGAATAATCTGCCGGAGTGCTGAAATTATTCCGTGAGATTACATGATTGCAAAGGTCTATCATGCCTTCAATAGCCACTATAAAATTATATTTTGCACTGCTTATCTTATGCTTGTCTCTGGAAAAATCCTTAAGCGGAAGGCTTTTCAAATCCTCCAGCATGGATAGACTATTCAGTATCTCCGATTTGATCTTGCTTACTTTCTCTTCATTAAATTCCAAGGTATAAAACTCCCCTCAGATATTCCCTGTAATGCGGCAAAAAATCAAGATAATCACGGATTACCATCTCTTTAAAATCAGCATATATCACTTGATCACTTGTAAATAGCAGATGTCCTTCCTTTATGACATTGTATTTAAAATACAAAGGTGCCTCATTTAAAACCCGAATATCGATTTCGCGCGGAAATAAGCTGCTCATTATCAAATCAGCTTCAAGTCCCAATTCGAATTGCAGAGGAGAATCTATTGAAACGGTATAAACAGCAATGTCTATATCCCTGAAACTCTTATCCTCCAGGAATGATCCATGCAAAATCGCAAAAATGATTTCATCACGGGCCGAAAGCATTGATGAAAGCCTGTCAATTATCTCAGGCTG
>CAZVYR010000461.1:0-2253 GCA_964631555.1 uncultured Leptospirales bacterium | reverse complement strand
TACACTCTGCACAAGAATCAAATCCGGGGTAATTAAGATTAAAATGTTAAGAGGCGGCCATCATTTCAATGGAGACTATAAAACTATTGCAGATATTATTATCGACGAATCCGGACTGAATGAATAACCAGGACAATACTATGAACAGATTTTTAAAGAAAATGGGAGTTTTCGCTGGACTGGTTCTTTTTTCTGTTGCTGTATGGGTGCTTTACAGTGATCTGAAAACATATCATTTGAAGGATATAATACAGCTTATGTACGAAGTCCCGTTCCAGGCTCTTTTGGCTGCGGCGGCACTGACGGCGATTAACTACGTTATAATGACCGGATATGATTACATGGCTTTCAGATATATAGGCCGCAAAGCATCTTTAATAAAAGTAGCACCGGTTTCCTTTATTAGCTACGCTTTTAGCAATAACATCGGCTTTGGAATGATTGCGGGATCTAGCGTAAGGTTTCGTGAATATTCTGCATGGGGGCTTTCAGCTTTTGAAATAACAAAAATAATCGCCTTTTGCGGCCTTACGGTGTGGATGGGATTTTTTCTTATCGGGGGACTGGCTTTTACTATAGAACCGATCAGCATACCTGGAAATTTGCATATTCCATTTTCTTCTTTTTATGTAGGTTTTATTTTATTGATCCTGTTATCAGTTTATGTTCTGTTTGTCATATTCCGGAAAAAACCTGTTAATATCTTCGAGTGGTCAATAGACCTTCCCCGAGCCGGATATCTTTTGCCTCAAGTTGCTGTTTCTTCCCTGGACTGGATGCTTGCAGGTTCTGTCCTGTATATGATTTTGCCTGTTATGCCGGAGCTTCCATTGGTAAAATACATTACCTATTATTTTATAGCTGTATTTGCCGGTCTCATAAGCCAGGTACCCGGAGGTTTGGGCGTATTTGAAATGCTGGTCGTATTGTTTTTATCTCCTTTCATCCCTGCGGGCAGCATTATCGGGGCACTTATTCTATACCGCGTAATTTATTATTTTATTCCCTTTGGCCTCGCTGCCTGCATGATCGCTATCCGGGAGTTATGGCGTTCGAGAGGAATATATAAACCTATTCTGGGCGCCCTGCTTAAGCACGGGGCGAGTATTGTACCGAATATTATGTCGCTGACAAGCTTCTGCGGCGGGGCAGTTCTTCTCTTTTCAGGCGTCACGCCTGCTATTGACTGGCGCCTGAATATACTTGCCCGTTTTATACCTCTTCCCGTATTTGAACTATCGCACTTTCTCGGAAGCATTGCAGGCACCGGATTGATTGTGCTCGCGAGAGGAATACAGCGCAGGCTGAATTCCGCTTATATTTTATCGGTAGTCTTTCTCGGGGCCGGCATCTGCTTTTCACTTCTGAAGGGACTGGACTGGGAAGAAGCGCTCATTCTGATGGTAATGCTTCTGCTCCTGCTTTCTTCAAAACATCATTTTTACAGGCATACATCACTTTTGAATCAGAGATTTAATCCCGGTTGGATAGCCGCAATCTTGCTTGTTATAATATCTTCAGTATGGCTTGGTTTTTTTTCCTATAAGCATATAGAATACTCGAACGAACTGTGGTGGAATTTTGAAATATACGGAAACGCATCCAGGTTTTTGAGAGCAGACGTAGGTATCGCGGTCTTTTTGATTTGTTTTGGTTTTTTAATTCTTTTAAAGAGGAAACGTCCTGAACCGGCTGTACACGGATTATATCAGCTTGAAAGAACAACTGCGATCATTAAAGAGTCGGAAAATATTAACGCGAATCTTGCTTTGCTCGGTGACAAGGACCTGCTTTTTAATGATAAGAACAATGCGTTTATTATGTACGGAGTAAAAAACAGAACATGGGTTGCCATGGGCGATCCTATAGGACGTGAAGAGGAATGGCCGGAGCTGGTCTGGCGGTTTCGCGAGATATCTGATGCACACGACGGAATTGCAGCCTTTTATGAAGTTTGCCCGGAAACGCTTTATCTTTATCTAAACATCGGTCTTACTCCTTTGAAGCTCGGGGAGCAGGCTAAAATCAGACTGGAGACATTCTCAATAATAGGAAACAGTCATAAGGGACTGAAACACATTAAAAATAAAATTGATAAAGAAGGATATTATTTTGAAATAATTCCCCGGGATAGATGCGGAGATATCATGCCTTCTTTGCGGCGTATTTCTGATTCATGGCTGCAAAGGAAGAATACGCGGGAGAAAGGATTTTCTCTCGGTTTTTTCAAGGAAGAATACGTGAGCATGTTTC
>CAZVYR010000460.1:0-2280 GCA_964631555.1 uncultured Leptospirales bacterium | reverse complement strand
AGAAATAATCCGGAAGAAATATATAATAACTTCTGAGTAACTACATTTTACAATAACACATTTTACAGCCTTTGTTAGTTACTTTAGGATTTGTCCCCGCCCTGCGGACGGGGTGGGTTGCTAATAAGCTGCCTCTTCATTTGGAGGCAGCTTATTTTTTTAAAATAGCCGTTATTTACAGACAGCCTTACAGGATAAAGTCCTGGTTTTATATTTTCGACCGGATTATCAATATATGCCGAAATGATGATTAGCAAGTATAATTATACAGAAATTCAATACTGAGCCTTTCAGGATGGAAGGTTGCCATTCTATGAATAACGGGGGATATTTTTTCCAAATCCCCAAAAAAAAATTAAAAAAATACCCTGAAATAAGCCCAAAACAGCCAAAAAGTGTAAGGTGAAATTGTATATTAATGTAGAGGAGTAAAAAACTTTGAAGATGTTAATAAGACAAATAACCCTGTAATGCAATTACGTATATGAGTTTGGAGAGGGGAATATTTTTTTACACAGCAGGGAACAGGCATGCCTGTTCCCTGCTGAACACCAAAGGAAGACAACGAAATGGCAACAGCAACACCGAACATCTTAATAAACTCGATCAGAGGGAAAATAGGCAACGTCGTGTTTTACACAAATCGCGGCACGCAGTGCGTGCGCGCCCACGTCATACCGCGCAATCCCGACACAGAAGCCCAGCGCCTTGTGCGCCGAAGCTTCGGGGATGCCGTACGTTCATGGCAGTCCATGACACCTGACGAAAGATATTCTTACAACCGAAAAGCCCGCTATCTCAACATGAGCGGGTATAATCTTTATATCTCAAAATATTTAAAAAGAATAATGCAATCACTTAATCTTGCTATAGCAGACGAACAGAAGTCAATAGTTCCTTACTTTACCAGGAACCTGGAACTTTCAACCTTGAACTCGCTTCCGGTCCCTGAGCTTGTCGAAGGGCCGCTCCCTGAGCGATTCCCCTCCGTTTCAAAGTCGTATTTAAAAGCTTCCGGCATAAACACGCTCCCTGAAACACTAAAACACAGTCCCGGATGACAAATACTTCCGACTTCGCTGCAATTTATCTTATAATAATTTTCTTTTAAGTTCCCCTCCGGGCAGCCATGGTCCCCCCACTTTAGAACTCTCCCTTTTATTGAAAAACAATAACCAGCAACCGGTTAGCGCACGGTTTCAACCGTGGGCTGTCTATTCCCCATATCCCATAAAAAAAGCTTGCGTATATTCAATCCATAACGCTATTAGGTTATTTCTGCTTGTTTACAGACAAAAAAATACCGGCATACATAATAATAAAATTCATTTACATATATTGACCGCGTAATATTATAGATATATCATTCTATTTAATAAGCGAATAAATTATTGATTATTATATAACACAACAATGAACCCGAATAAAATCAGAAACTTTTCCATAATAGCACACATAGACCACGGCAAGTCAACCCTGGCTGACCGCATCATAGAGAAATGCAGGCTGGTAAACGTGGGCAGGCATGCCGACCTTTTAATGGATAATATGGATATAGAAAGGGAAAGAGGCATAACCATAAAGTCAAATGCCATTACACTGAATTACTCTTCGGAGAGCGGCGAAGAATACGTCTTTAATCTCATAGACACTCCGGGCCACGTGGACTTCACGTATGAAGTATCAAGAGCACTGAGTTCATGCGAAGGAGTCTTGCTGCTCGTGGACGCCACACAGGGCGTTGAAGCGCAGACAATAGCCAACATGTACCTTGCCCTGGAGAACAACCTTGAAATACTGCCGGTGATCAACAAGATAGACATGCCGAACGCCGACATCGAAAGAACAAAAGAAAGCATAAAAAAAAGCCTTGGCATAGATCCCGAAGAAGCAATACTGATCTCGGCAAGAATGGGCACAGGCATAGACGAGCTCCTCGAAAGGCTTATTAAAGTAATACCCCCGCCAAAAGGGGACCCCAGCCGTCCCCTCAAAGCATTGATATTCGATTCATACTTCGACAAATACATGGGAATATTAATAAAGGTAAGGATATTCAACGGAACTGTAAAAAAAGACGACATTATTCGCTTATGGTCAACAGGCAAAGAATTCCAGGTAACAGAGGTAGGAGTATTCCGCCTTGACCGCGAAAAACGTAACGACCTTAGCCCCGGCGATGTAGGATATATAACAGCAGGAATAAAATCCGTAACCGAAACAAAAATAGGAGACACAGTAACCCTCGCCAACAATCCGGCTAAAGAAGCCCTGAAAGGA
>CAZVYR010000459.1:0-2290 GCA_964631555.1 uncultured Leptospirales bacterium | reverse complement strand
ACGTGATCTTCTTCACCCAGATGGTGCTCGAAGGCAAAGTCACGAACGAAGTCTTCATTCACGAAGCAGGCCAGAACCCTGCATCGCCCTTCAGCATAACAGGCCTTGAGCCCGGCGCAGAGTATTACGTATATGCCATAGTCACAGACAGCGACTACGCGAATGCGGCACTAGTATCGTCTGCCCTGTCTATGCTGGCAACAGCAGGCGTATAAACCCTGTACAACGTCATTCATAGATCGGCAGGTCAATCACAGAATGATGACCCCTCGCCCGCAATATTTTTTATTGCGGGCGAAGGGGAACTAAAAGAGGGCGTTCTCTGTGTTGACTTTTTTAATATACGTCGCTCTAACCGCTTCATAATACCTGGTATCCGGTATTAGTCCGCTTCAACTCCTAACTCTATTCCATTTCCCGCGCTTCTTTTATATCCCCGTCAGGCACCCGTCATAAAACCTTACATGTAAAAACCAAAAACGCCGGGATAATCCCGGCGTTTTTTATTTAAAGAGAAAATAGAACAGGACTTCCCACTCAATCTCAAATTCCTAATAATCAACAAAATTCAGCGGCAATACTTACCATAGTCAGAAAAATCTATTTCATAAAAATCGAATATAACAGGAGTACAGGTGCCTTTTGTAATCTCCATTCTTTTACACTTATAAGATGAGCCGGCAGTAATGCCCTTTAAATCCATATAGCTTTTCGCAGGATTCACCCCTCCTCCGACCCTGAGCTCCTGGTCTTTGTCCGGAACATTATGAAACCTGTAATTGTTAACAGCATCCGGATCATCCGGCACAAAATCAAAAAAAACAGTTACCTGACTATTATTATCACCGGAATCCGCCTTTACTATTGAAGTAATTGCAGCAGTACCTTTTATTTCCTTATATTCGCACCGCCCGCCGACAATATCTTTTTTATTATTGCACGCACTGCCGGCATAGATCAGTAAAATAATGATATAACAAAACGCCATTTTCCTTTTCATAAATTCTCCTGAGTATTTGTTTTTAACACACAGTATAAGCCTGCGCCTAGTCGCTCACTACCCTGTTCTTACCCGCTTTTTTAGCAGCTAAAAGCCGTTTATCCGCAAGATCAAGAAGCTTATTGATATCCGATTCTTCCCCGAAACTCGCAAATCCGATGCTGATGGTAACCTGTATCCCGGAACTCTTATCATCCAGGCTGAACACGTAATCCCTCACTGTCTTTAGAATTTTCCCGATCGCGATCATCATGCCCGGCCGTGAAGTAGTTGTAAACAGAACAACGAATTCCTCGCCTCCGTAACGGCAGAATATATCCCGTTCAAATAATATTTTCTTAATTATTTGAGCCACACTCGCGATGACTGTATCGCCTATGAGATGACCGTACGTGTCATTGATTCGTTTAAAGTTGTCGATATCTATCATCGCAATCCCGAAATTGACTTCTTTCGCCTGTCCATACTTGATCAGGCTCTCGTAGCGTTTTATTTCAATATCCAGATATTTATTGAAAAAGCGCCTGTTGTAAGCACCAGTCAGCATGTCTATCCCTGACATTTCCTCGAGCTTTTTTTTAAGTTTTTCATTTACTAAAAAATTCTGAAATTGCATAAATAAAGTTAAAGATATCATAAGCAGTATATTGATAATACCTATTAAATCTAAAATTTTAATATCAACAATATATAAGTGAAATCCGTCTTTCGTGAATATCCATAATAAAAAAAAGATGAGTGATACGAGAATCACTTCGAAAATTTTCAATCCCAGCTTAATTGATAAAGAATTGATAACAATTATAACTGCGGCGACAAGATAAAAGCCAAAATAGCTGGTCCAGCCAAGGAAATACGAAAAGATCAAAGAACCTGTAACAATACTTATCACGCACACTTGTAATGATAATAAAAATTTTTCCTTTTTCAGAAGGAAGAAGTTGAATACAAAAGTAGCAGAATAAAACATTGCCAGGATCATCAGGCCATAGAATTGCAGATAAAAAAATAATATAACGAGTAAGATTTCAACCAGAAGACTGGATGCAAGAAGAAGCCGAAGAAGAACTCTTTTTCTTTTGCGATCTGTTTCTTTTAAATCTAGATCATCCATCACTCCTCCCGACTTTTAAACATACTGAATCAAATGTATAATATCTTACACAAAGATTTTTCTTTATTTAATATCCTTCAGTATTCTTATACTGTGTCACTTGTATCCTGTTTGTGATGGTCAATTATTGACAGAAAAAGCAAATCAGCTTTGTTTACAAAAGGATATACTCTGAA
>CAZVYR010000458.1:0-2329 GCA_964631555.1 uncultured Leptospirales bacterium | reverse complement strand
CCGGCACTTGATTTTTTGTAAAATATTTTTTAATAATAACGGAGGTTATTTAATGGTAAACACTGCTGATACTGTATGGATGCTGATCTCAACAGCACTGGTCATGATAATGACACCTTTACTGGCATTTTTCTACGGCGGACTTGTAAGGAAGAAGAATATTCTCTCTGTGCTGATGCAGTGCATGGTGATACTGTGCATTATATCTCTTCAATGGATATTATTCGGCTATAGTCTTGCTTTTGGCCCTGACAAGGGCGGACTTATAGGGGGACTTGAATGGATAGGATTGTCAGGCGTGGGACTGGATCCTAGTCCTGACTACGCCATCACAATTCCTCATCAGCTTTTCATGGCTTTCCAGATGATGTTTGCCGTGATCACGCCGGCCCTGATAATAGGCACTTTCGTGGAGCGAATTAAATTTTCCAGCTTCCTGGTTTTCACTTTAATGTGGGCTACTTTGATTTATGATCCGCTTGCTCACTGGGTATGGGGGAAAGGCGGATGGCTGGCAGCAATGGGGGCTCTTGATTTTGCCGGCGGTGCTGTAATACATATAAACGCGGGGATAGCGGCACTGGTATTCGCTTTGCTGATAGGAAAACGAAAAGGGATCAATACACACAGGTCGCCTCATAATCTTCCTTTTGCTGTTTTGGGCGCTGCTTTCCTGTGGTTCGGATGGTTCGGCTTTAACGCGGGAAGCGCGGGTTCGGCCGGTACTATTGCTGTAACGGCTTTTATCAATACAAATACTTCCGCTGCAGCGGCAGGAGCGATGTGGATGTTACTGGACTGGAGAATGAACAAAGTACCCACGATGCTCGGCGTGGCTACGGGCCTGGTCGCCGGTCTTGTTGCCGTAACGCCCGCAGCAGGGTTCGTTACCCCGATTTCCGCTATTTTTATTGGAGCAATATCGAGCATTGTCTGCTTCTTTTTTGTAACAAAAGTAAAAGAACATTTCAGGTATGACGATTCCCTGGATGTATTCGGTGTTCACGGCATAGGCGGAATTATCGGCGCCCTGGCAACCGGTGTGTTTGCAACAAAGGCTGTTAATTCGGGCGGAGCAGACGGCTTGCTTTACGGCAATCCTTACCAGTTGTGGATACAGTTCTTTACGACTATTATTTCTGTTTTGTTTTCGGCTATAGGAACGTATGTTATTTATAAAATAATCGATAAAACCATGGGTATGAGAGTCACTGAAAGGGATGAATACATTGGTCTTGACCTTACCCAGCATCATGAAGCAGGTTATACTCTTGTTGATTAGAATGCCTGCATGAGTAATGATACAGAAAGATTAAATTGATAACGGAGGAATAATTAATGAAATATATTATTGCAGTAATAAGACCGCATAAGCTTGAAGATGTAAAAAGAGAACTTGACAAGGAAGAAGTTCACCTCATGACCGTTGTTGACGCTCTCGGCTGCGGAAGGCAGAAGGGTGTGACAGAAATATACCGCGGCGTCAAGGAGGTGGACAACCTGCTCAGAAAGATCAAGCTTGAGATCGCGGTAAACGAAGAATATGTTGAAAGGACCATTGACGCGATCATAAGAGGTGCGCGCGAAGGGGATATCGGGGACGGCAAGATATTCGTCCTTGGTCTCGGGGAATGTGTGAGGATCAGAACAGGAGAGCGCGGCACCGAAGCTATCGGTTAAATTTATTAAAAAAAGTTGTTTACCGGGATTTTGTTTTATATTAAACGCAGAATTATCAGGCAGGCCGGCGGGTACGCCGGTCTGTATTTTGGTTGTTTGCTGAATTATTTCCCGGTAACAAAATGAAAAAGATAAAACATATTATTGAATATATTTTTGTTGTTTCAGCATTACCCATCTTAGGAATTATTCCGTACAGTATGAGAATAACAGCAGGCAAATATCTAGGACTTGCTGTGTATTACCTTTATAAAAAGAGACGGGATATTGCTCTTGATAATATTGCACAGTCATTCCCGGAGATGAATAATGATTTTCATAAGAAGATATGCAGGGAAAGTTTCGGGAATTTCGGCAAGACCGTAATGGAGTTTCTTCAGCTTAGAAAATTCGACGAAAAATTCATGCGCCGCTATATTACAGTCGAGGGTGAGGAACATGTTAATGAGGCTCTTGAAAAAGGGAACGGCATTGTTGGGGTTTGTCCCCACCTGGGAAACTGGGAATTTTTGGCAGCATATATTGCTATGAGCGGGTACCCGCTTTCCGTTATCATGAAGCGGCAATCAAATCCTTATGTTAACGGTTTGATAGAAAGAATAAGGGGAGGCCTTAAAATGGGCCTGATATATAAGACTGGATCGGGACT
>CAZVYR010000457.1:0-2333 GCA_964631555.1 uncultured Leptospirales bacterium | reverse complement strand
TTTATTGTTTATTTTAGTTTCTTCAGGATTTGTCCCAGCCCTGCGGGCGGGGTGAGTTGCTTTATGGTATTATAATATTAAATAAAATCGGAATATCCATAATAATTATTAGAGCCTCAGGCCATTGTTAAATACACGTTTTAAGTTATACCCTTATATCTTAATTTAATTTCCTTAGCAATTCTTTTATTGACTGCTCGTCTTTATAAAGCTGTACTGTCAAAGCTTCGGGACTTTCGAATTTTATCTCGTCCCTTATTCTTTCAAAAAATTCAATTCCTATATATTTACCGTATATATTCTGATTAAAATCAAATATATTTACTTCAATAGTCCTTTCAGTATTCGAAAATGTGGGATTAGTACCAATGTTCATCATCCCGTCTTTTACTTCGTCCTTTACTGACCCGTTCTTTATTGTAACTCTTACAGCATAAACGCCGTCCTTGGGAACAACCTTATCCGGATCTTCAGGTACAACATTAGCAGTAGGAAATCCGAGTTTAACGCCTCTGTTTTCGCCTTTTATTACACTACCGAACAGAGTATAATTTCTGCCTAACAGAGTATTGGCAAGAGCAATATTCCCGTCCTCCAATTCAGTTCTGATCCATGTGGAAGACACAGGCTTTGAATGGAAGTTAAACGGTTCCACCATGCTGATATCAAAACCCTTTTCCATTGCTATTGAACTAAGCAATGCGTAATCCCCTTCGCGGTCTTTTCCGAATGCATTATCATATCCGGTTATAAGATGATTAATACCTATATTGTCTATAATCATATTTTTTAAAAAATCTGCCGCAGGCATCTGCGCGATCTCCCGCGTGAATTTCATTATTATAATATTATCAATTCCGCTTTCACTGATTTCCCAAATCTTTTCCCTGGAAGTTGTCAGTATCCTCGGCGGAGTTTCCGGATTTATTACTTTTCTCGGATGCGTATCAAAAGTCAGTACCACAGGGTCTGCTTTCTTTTCACGGGCAAGGGCTAAAAGCCGTTTAAATACTTCCCTGTGTCCAATGTGGACACCGTCAAAAGTGCCTATAGTCAGTACCGGGCTGTTGAATACACCCTTTTCTGTCGGTATATCATAAAATATTCTCATAATGGCGCAATTTATTTTTATGCCCGAATTAGTCAATTATTAAATAATTCAACTTATTTGACTTATTATAATCTAGTCAATCGATGAATCGCTAAATTAGTTAATAGCATGATTTAAGACTGATGTTTCCTTATATCTCCTTCCCCTTCTTTGAGATTGTCCTTGCGTAAATTCCTCCCCTGGGAGTCCATTCGATTTCAACGATCAATCCCGCAGGTTTAATAGCATTATATAAACGATCAGCGATCTCCTCGGTTACATGCTCCTGCCATATATGCAGGTTTCTCCATAATCTCAAATATTCTCTCATTGACTTGCTTTCCAGCAACTTATCCTTCGGTTTATACCTTAATGTCAAAGTTCCCTGGTCATGCCTGTCCGATATCGGGCAAATACTCTGAAATTCCGGGTAAACCCATTCGATCAGCAAGTCGTGCTGCTTTACAGGTATGAAATCGAATTTAAAATCCTCAGGCTTCTCAAGCTTAGCGCCCGCCGCGTCCGAATAATCCGTCATTTATATTTTCCTCCTTATGATATTTTTCCATGTCAGTCTGATAAAATCCAGTATTAAATCCCTTCCCCTCCGTTTCAAAGTCGTATCCACTCCGTTTCAAAACCGTATTCCCTTAATCCAGGCTCTAATTTTCTCTCTTAAATAAATTTATAGTTGAAAAATAACTTATTCGCTGTTCTTATAGTTTTTCTTAATAAAACTTAAATTCATATTTATACTTTGTCTTTAACTCTTCCAGAAAACTTGAATTACAAAGTACATGTTATTGTTATCCAGGTTTCTTTTATTTGGTTTGCCCGCATAATAAAATATAAATACTGGATTAAGCGTTTCAATATATAAGCAATAAAATCAAGGAGAAAATTATGTTAGGCTGTACTTATGGAAATCTTTTCAAGGTTACTGTAGCCGGCGGCTCATACCAGGAAGGATTGACTACACATATACAGGGTGTACCTGCAGGATACTATATAGAAGAAAAAGAAATATATTCCGAATTGCTTCAAAGAAAGCCCGGTCAGGGAGAACTCTCCTCCCCAAGACGTGAACCGGACATACCGGTCATTTACAGCGGCGTAAACGCTGCCGACACAATGGCCGGATTCGAAAATGAAGGATATACCAACGGAACCCCGTTTGTCGTTCTTATTCCGAACCTCGACAGGCATTTCGAACACATAGAACAATACCGCTCAACGAACCGCA
>CAZVYR010000456.1:0-2334 GCA_964631555.1 uncultured Leptospirales bacterium | reverse complement strand
ACATTTTCAGCAGTTAAACCCATAGACATAAACATATCTGGCTTTTCTTTTATCAAGTCCGGATGAGGCCGCGGCAGGTTGCCTCCCATAGGTACAATTGTCATTGATTCAAGACCTCCTGCAATAGCTACATCGCACCACCCCGACATGATACGCATATGCTGAATAGCAATAGATTCAAGACCTGATGCACAGAACCTGTTTACTGTCGCTCCTGAAGTTTCATCCGGGAAGCCTGCCATTTGAGCGATTACCCTGCCAATATTCAATCCCTGCTCCGCTTCCGGGAAACAACAGCCTATCACAATATCTTCCACATCCTTCTTTTCTATCCCCGGTGTGCGCTCAATCAAACCGTTTAGAACATGCAATAAAAGATCTTCAGGCCTTGTTTGAGCAAAAGCTCCTTTATTTCTTCTGCATCCCGGTGTTCTTACTGAATTTATTATATATGCCTCTGTCATAAATTCCTCCTGGTATTTTCTTGATTTATCAACCTATAAAAACATTGGCTTACCCGTATTCATAATATGTTCAGCCATCTTGATAGTTTTTTCAGTCTTCCATAGCTCGACAAAAGTCTCGCGCTCAAGCTTCATCAAATATTCTTCCCAAACCATTTGCCCCTGAAAGGCTTCTCCTCCGGACATGCAATAAGCTATTTTTTTAGCTATAAATTCCATATGCGGAGGAATAAAACCGCCTCCCCTCAGGTCATTGATCTGAGCCCAAACCATACCCTGAGCAGCCTGCCCCATAACCGGTATCTTTTTCCTTATACGCGGTTTATACCCATCTTCTAACATTCTTAAAACCTCTTTCTTTGCTTCTCCTATCAGGTAATCCTTATTGAAAACAATTCTATCAGCAGGCCTCAGGAAGGCCATATTCCGTGCTTCTTTTGCAGAAGTGGAAACCTTTGCCATTGCAACTGTCATAAACGCAGGGATAAAATATGCCGCCCAGTCAACGACTCTAACCTGTTCAGGAACCGACTCAACATACCTCTGCCAGAGATTTATCATACCGGTACCGCCAGGCAAAAGGCCTGCTCCAATTTCAACAAGACCCATATAAAGCTCCGCGTGTGCTACTATCCTGTCTGCTGCCAGGCATATCTCACATCCACCTCCTAGAGTCATACCATACGGCGCGGCCACAACAGGGAAATTTGAATATTTGAGTTCATAAATAGTTTTATGCGCATCTTTAATGAAACTGTCAATCTCTGAATATTTTTTTGCTTTAGCAAGACCAAGCATATAAGAAACATCCCCGCCCGCAGAAAAAGCAGCCTGCATTCCCGGAGCCTGATTGCCGACAACAAGCCCTACTCCATTCTGAGCAACATATCTCCCGGCTTCATAGGAAAAATCGATCATACTCTTATTAATTGCATTCATTTTTGAATGGTATTCAATATTGAACACACCGTCCCCAAGATCAAGCAGCGAAGCCGAATCGCTTGTCTTTACTATATTTTTCTTCTGAGATTTGATTGCTGCCAGGAAAATGCAATTATCATTTACTATTATATCTTTATAATCTTTTGATTTAAAATCATAGTACTGCTTCTTACCGTTCTTCATCCTGTAAAAACTGCTCTTCCCGTCTTCCACCATCTTTCTTATTTTGACAGGAATCTTGAATCCGGCACTATCAATTAATTTAAATGATTTCTTTATTCCATAATTATCCCATACCTCAAAGGGGCCTGATTCCCATGCATATCCCCATTTCATTGCGTTATCAATACCAACTATTGTATCCGAAATTTCCGGAATCCTGTTTGCAATATAAACGAAGCTAAATGCCATCATTTTAGCGGCAAACGAAGATGACTCAATGATCTTTCGCTGCCTTTCTTCAAGCGTCTTTAATTTTTTAGCTTCCTCAACAAAATCCGGTACTGTATTTTTGTCATATTCCTTATGGTCAAGTGTATTGATATCAAGAACTCTCTTTTTCTTTTTACCTGTTGAAGGATCAATATCAGTCTTATAAAACCCTCCTGTATCCTTTGTTTTATTACCAAGCATCTTTTTATTCAGCATTTCCTTAACATAACCCGGAAGTTTAAAAATATCTTTAAATTCATCCTTCTGTAATAAATTAAAAGAATTCTCTGCCAAATGTCCTATTGTATCCAAACCGACAAGATCGGTAAGGGCAAATAAACCTGTTTTGGGAAATCCAAATACAGCTCCGAACATCGCATCCACATCAGGAATACTTGTATGTTCAGACTCAAGAAGCCTGAAGGCCTGACAGATATTCGCTACCCCTATCCTGTTCCCGATAAAATTAGGAGTATCCTTGGCCCATACCAAACCT
>CAZVYR010000455.1:0-2391 GCA_964631555.1 uncultured Leptospirales bacterium | reverse complement strand
TATCTTCTTGTCCGAGGAAACTTTCGGCAGAAATGGTGTAATATTCGAATCAGGATTCGATACAATGTTATACGAATTATCATTATTAAAAGTAATGCTGAATCTCAACTGCGAAATATCGTCTATATTTACTATAATAATATCGCCTACGTTTAAGTTACTTCCCGAGGAATAAACATTTCTGTCCTTCCAGAGAGTTTTACTATATATAACCGACGGCAGAAATACTAATATAAACAGTGCGGAAACCAGTATCCTCCTCATAATACAGCCTCAATAATATCCCTGGACTTCACCCTGCCTTTAAAGATTTTTAAGCTATGCCCGGTTTTTCTTTCAGGATTCACAGTTACTTCGTCTTCTATTCTGCCGTCATCCAGTACAACGGCACTCAATTCAATATGTATCCCGTTCTTTTTTATTATAAAATTTACCCTGTCGCCTTTTTTTACAATATATTCATTCATACCATAAGCAGAATTATTAGATACTTCCGAACAGCGCATAACCCGTACAGCGCTGCCGTAAATAAAAAACAACTCACTGCTCCTGGCCTTTAAAAGCGTATATAATTCCTTTTTATCAATAAACCCGTCGGAATATACATCAGAAGGTATCTCCATTCCCTTTATGCTTCTGATCAGGTCCTGATTGCCGTCAAATGAAGCGATATCCTGAAGCAGCAGGCCTCTTTCGTTGACATTTACCGACTGATGAAGCAGCAGCCTGGTATTGCAATACGCGACACCTCTGATGAACAACATGGAAATAAAGATTATAAATATTTTACGCATTATCGCTTCAGTCCTATAGCAGTAGCAAGCATAGAATCCGAAGTCTGTATAGATTTGGAGTTTATCTCATATGCCCTTTGGGCAACGATCATGTTTACCATTTCTTCAACGACCTTCACGTTTGACATCTCAAGAAAACCCTGATGGGTCTTTGCCATCCCGTCCAGTCCCGGCTGTCCCGGGATCTCTTCTCCTGAAGCAGGAGTCGTCTTATACAGGTTGCCGCCAATGCTCTGCAGGCCCGCCGGATTAACAAATCTCGATATCTCAAGCTGACCCACATCAATCGGATCTTCTTCCCCGACAATACCGACAGTTACCCTGCCGTCCTGGCTTATGGACAAGGTATTCATTATGAAATTTTCCGGGAGTACTATCGGCGGATCAAGGAGATATCCGTTAGATGTCACAAACTGTCTGTTGGAATCTATCTTAAACGACCCGTCCCTTGTATATGCAATACTTCCGTCGTACAACTGAACCTTGAAAAACCCTTCGCCCTCAAGTGCCATGTCCAGTTTGTTCTCCGTTGACTGAAGACTCCCTTGTTGAAACATCTTTTGCGTAGCTGCCGGTTTAACTCCATGACCGACCTGAATACCGGTAGGCACTTCCGTAATCTCGGTCGCCGGAGTCCCTGCCATAAGTATTGTCTGGTAGATCAGGTCCTCGAATTCCGCCCTGCTTTTTTTAAATCCCGCTGTATTTACATTCGATAAATTATTTGATATAGTATCTATATTGAATTGCTGACCTATCATGCCGGACGCACCTGTCCATAATGACCTCAACATAACAACCTCCTGAATAGCATTACATTTAAGACACATGTCTTCTTTAAGTGACAATTTTTCTTAAAGAGATAATTCTGTTATTTATAATCGGTATTTTCAATATATGTCTTGACAGTAAAATAATCAGCTTTTGAATAAAAGAATTCATTTTGAATAATAGTATTCAAAGAACTATTTCCTGCGACAACAGCCGCAGGAAAGCAATTTGCTCAATTTTGACTGGCTTTTTATAATATAATATGCATTCGGGATCAAAGTACCGGTCAGGTTTAGCAATCTGTTCCTGAAAAGACACAAAAAACAATACTATCCAATAATTTTCCATTGACAAATATTAGTACAAAAATAAGTCAAAAAGCTGAAAATTAAAAAATTAATTAATGCAGGAGTTTATTTCATGAAATTTAAAATAGTATTTATAATAATAATGGCATTCCCTGCTATTTTACTTTCATGTACAACAACAGAACAGAAATCCATAATCGCGATAAACCAACTTGAAACAATAAATGCTCAAGAAAAAATTGATAAAGACAACGGCTCATTAAAAGGCAAAGGCGAATATAAAAACAATTTAAAAGAAGGAAAATGGACCTTATACTATAAAAATTCCGGTGAAAAGCTGGCTGAAGGCAACTACTTGAACGGCCAAAAGGACGGTATATGGACATATTTTTATAAAAACGGCAGTAAAAGCAGTGAGGGTTCATTTAAAGAAGACCAGAAAACAGGAGACTGGACAGGATTTTATGATACGGGCCAGGAAATGTGGAAAGCCTGGTATGTGATCAGAAAAACAAAGT
>CAZVYR010000454.1:0-2417 GCA_964631555.1 uncultured Leptospirales bacterium | reverse complement strand
TGAGGCAGGCGGATATTATAATTCGTTAACAATAAAGTATTTACAAATCTGTCTTTTTACTATAAAAAGTTTGCCGGGATTACCAAATGCTTTATGGCAATACAAAATAACATCAGAAAAAAACTTAACATCCGCTTTCTGGCTTTCGCACTGGTGCCAATCCTGCTTGCAGGCATTATTATTTCCATAAGGACTTACAATATCCAGAAACAGGAAGCTGTTATATTGCAGCGTGAAATAGCTTCTCACATTTCGTCCAGGGTATTTTCATTTATACACGAGGTGGAAAACTCCTTAAAACTTCTTGTCAATATTCAGGATTTTCAGAAAACCGATCAGAATCACCTAAAAACAATATTATCCATATTTCAGTCCCGCCAGCCGGCTATTGATGAACTCATTCTTTTAAATACCTCAGGACAGGAAAAAATATTTCTCTCAAGATTAGGATATTATCATGATTCCACGCTTAAAAGCCAGTCTGATCCTAAAGCCTTTCAAATACCTGTCTCAAAAGGAATAACTTATTACGGCCCGGTCAGGTTCAACAAAACAACCGGCGAACCGATGATGATACTTTCTATACCTGTTAAAAATTTAAAAACCGGCAAACCGGAATATGTATTTGCTGCTGATATTCGATTAAAGCAAATATGGGATCTTGTTGCAAGTATACGACCCGGTTCCAGAGGGGAATGTTTTATTGTCGATTCCGAAAACCGTGTGATTGCCCATAGAAATCCTTCCGTAGTGCTAAGAAGTACAAACTTTGATATTCCTGCACATGATGGAATATATAACGGAATAAATAATATAAAATCAGTCATCGTAAGTAAAAAAATTAATTTTGGTGATCAGGAATTTTATATTATAGTTGAAAATCCTGTCACAGATGCTATGGCACTTGCATACAGCGATATAATTTTAATCATAATTATTATTGCTGCTGTATTATTGATTGCCATAAGTCTCAATATCTTTATCATTCAACAGATCGTTCGTCCCATTCAGACTATAGCTGAAACTGCCCAGGCTATCAGTTCGGGAGATCTTTCCCGGTACGTAACCGTGAAATCCCGGGATGAGCTTGGTATCCTTGCCAGCGCATTCAACAGCATGACAATGCAGTTAAAAGCCTCAATAAATAAACTGGAACAACGCGTAGCGGAAAGGACTGCTGAACTGGCATCTGTAAATAAAGAACTGGAATCCTTTTCATACTCGGTCTCACATGACCTCCGCGCCCCGCTTCGCCATATAAGCGGTTTTATAAATATGCTTGAAAAGGAATGTGATTCATCCCTTAATGAAAAAGGGCAGCATTATTTAAAAACCATATCCAAATCATCTCAAAGAATGGGAATCCTGATCGACCACCTGCTTCAGCTATCAAGAACAGGCAGGCAGGAAATAAATAAAACCCGGATCAGTCTGGATTCACTTGTAAAGGAAGTCATTCAGGATTTTAATGAAGAACTATCAGGGCGAAATATTCAATGGAAAATCGATCCCCTGCCTGACATATATGCAGACCGTTTCATGCTCCGGGCAGTACTGACAAATCTTATCGGAAATGCAATAAAGTTCACAAGAACACAAAACAAAGCTGAAATATATATTGGTTCAAATACAGATAAAAAAAATGAAATAATATTCTTTATCAAAGACAATGGAGTCGGTTTCGACATGAAATATAAAGATAAACTTTTCGGTGTATTTCAACGCCTTCATAATTCGGACGATTTTGAAGGAACAGGTATAGGCCTGGCCAATGTACAGCGAATAATTCAGCGTCACGGCGGAAGAACCTGGGCAGAAGGCTCGGTCGGAGAAGGAGCAACTTTTTATTTTTCACTTCGCAGTTCTTAAGTAATATATTTGTTACATTTCTTCTGAAATGTAAGGCCGGTTTTGCAACAAATATATTATTTTTTTTGGAGACTAAAAAATCTATATAGAAAGAGAATATATATGAAAGAACTAAAACAAATTTTACTCGTTGAAGATGATAAGAATGACGTTGAACTTACATTAACTGCTCTCAGTGAATATAATCTCGCCAATAGCGTGGAGGTCGTCAGGGACGGTGAAGAAGCGCTCGACTATCTTTTCAGACGCGGAAAATTTGAATCATTGCCGCCGGAAAATCCGGCTGTCATACTGCTTGACTTGAAGATGCCTAAGGTTGACGGTTTAGAGGTTCTCCGCCGGATCAGAGCGGATGATAAATTAAAACTTATACCCGTTGTAATACTTACCTCGTCCAGTGAAGAAAAAGATATTATTGAAAGCTATAAGCTTGGCGTGAATGCTTATGTTGTCAAGCCGGTCGATTTCGGACAGTTTATCGATGCGGTAAAAAAACTGGGATTATTCTGGGCTTTATTCAATGAACCTCCGCCGGGCTGTATAAAGAA
>CAZVYR010000453.1:0-2428 GCA_964631555.1 uncultured Leptospirales bacterium | reverse complement strand
TGTTCAAGTAAGCCGCTCCGCGGCAGTATAATCCCGTACGAAATTCCTCACACCGGTTAGTTGCAGAACCCTTAATTTTCAAATAAAATCTCCATACCTATTTTAAATAATCCAACAAAAGGAGATTTTATTATGAACGATTATTTTCAACAATCAATGAGAGCTCTGCAACTAGCCGGTATGAGTGGGCGTACTCAGGAATGCTATACCCGTTCTGTCCGAATGCTTGTCGATTTTTACAGGAAAACTCCTGAAAAAATCACGGAACAGGAACTCCAGAATTATTTCCTGCACCGTAAAAACAAAGATAAATGGTCTCCTGCTACTATGAGGATATGTTACGCAGGTATCAAGTTCTTTTTCATGAACGTACTGAAATGTGACTGGCATACCCTGAGACTTATTTATGCAAAAAAAGAGAAAACTCTTCCCACTATATTAACAGTAAAGGAAATCTGGGACATTATCAATTCAGTCAAAACTATTCAAGGTAAAACATATCTGACTGTTGTTTATACCTGCGGTCTGCGATTGCAAGAAGCTCTCTTCCTTCAGGTTACTGATATCGATTCAAAGCGTATGCGTATTCATGTACATAGAGGAAAAGGCGCTAAGGACAGATTTGTTCCTTTACCTGCAGCTACACTTAACTGCTTAAGACAATATTGGCTTACACATCGCAACCCGAAACTCATATTTCCCCAAATTAAACATGGACCTCTTGATAAATCAAAGACAACTACTCCTATGTCTAAATTTGCCGGTCAGGATGCTCTGAGACGTGTCTTGAAACAACTCAATATCAAAAAACGTATCTCCGTCCACACTTTGAGACACAGCTATGCTACTCATCTTCTGGAAGCCGGCGTAAACATTCGCCGTATTCAACAATACCTCGGTCATTCAAGTCTGAATACTACCATGATATATCTGCATCTCACTACTCAAGGACATGAACATGCTTACGACATCATTAACTCTATGATGAAAGGAGACGGCCATGACAATCAATGAGATATTTAAAATTTACGCGCATGAGTATATTAGCCTCTTCGGCAAGTCCATGCCTTCTGAACATCTGAAGGTTATCAATGCCATTATTAACTGCCGCTCCGGCCATTACGGTTACATGATCTATAAATGCGAAAAATGCGGCAAAAAACATATCATTTACACTTCCTGCGGAAACAGGCATTGCCCGTCCTGTCAACAGCATAAAGCTCATCTGTGGCTTGAAAGGCAGATTGAAAGGCAGCTTCCGGGCCATCATTTTATGATCACTTTTACTGTTCCATTAGAGCTTCGTCTTTTTATCCGCAGTCATCAGCGTATTTGTTATTCTGCTTTATTTAAAGCGTCTTCGGATACTTTGAAAAAATTAGCTCTCGATGAAAAATATATCGGCGGCGATTTGCCGGGTTTCTTTGGAGTTCTTCATACATGGGGAAGAGAGCTTACTTATCATCCTCATATTCACTATATTGTTCCTGGTGGCGCTTTCTCTAAAGACGACGGACTTTGGCATTTTTCGCGTGCCGATTTCTTTCTCCCTGTAGAGGCTATGTCAAAAATTTTCAAGGCCAAATTCAGAGATGAAATTAAAAAACACAATCTGTATCACGACATTCCTCCCGAAGTATGGAACCATGAATGGGTTGTCAATTGCCAGGCTGTCGGCTCCAGCGCAAAGAGCGTAAAATATCTTGCTCCTTATGTATTTAAGGTGGCTATTTCAAACAGCCGTATTACTAAAGTAGAAGATCATAAGGTCTTCTTTAAATACAAAAAGTCTAAAAGCAACCGCTGCCGTACTATGATCCTGGATGTCATGGAATTTATGCGTCGCTTCCTCCAGCATGTCTTGCCTTCAGGTTTTATGAAGGTCAGGTATTATGGTTTCTTAGCTCCGGGTTCTTCTCTCTCTCTGAATAAGATCAGGGCTCTTATTCAACTCTCTTTCGGTTTTAAAATCACTATGCCCAAAATCAAATTGCAATCTTTTGATCCTCCTTCATGTAGTTGTGGAGGAAAACTTATTTTTGTTCTTTTAATACCGCGCTTTACTTTGATTCGATCCGGTACCGGATAGTACAGGTTTTATTGCTCGGGCTATAAAACTATCTGTATCTTGAATGTGTTGAATGTTTGTATCATAACACCACAGGATTGCTATGTCCTGATGATGTGAAAATTCTATGTTAATAACACGGATGTGTGCTTATTTAAGTATTTAACTAAATTATTCTGCATTACTCAGGGCATTTATTCTGCTACTTGCTTCTCAGGATTGGTTTTATTGTAGATCTGTTAATCTGCCCCAAATAAACATCGAGTCTTTTCCCTTATTGACAAAATATCCTCTCAGACGGGCTTCTTGAACATTGGATAGAGTACGATCAAAAAACGATCGTCTCTATCCTTTATTGTT
>CAZVYR010000452.1:0-2431 GCA_964631555.1 uncultured Leptospirales bacterium | reverse complement strand
GGCTTTTGACTTGTTATCATAAGATGCTACCTGAATAGAATAATATGACTTTCCTATCTCAGCCATATTGCCGGTTTTTTCTTTTGATGATACCTCTATTACGCTTCTCTTCTTCTGTACTGTTCTTTTGCGTACTTTTTTCGGTTTGGATACAGCCCTGGGCTCGGAAGTTTTTAAAACATTCGAAGGCGGTATTATTGTTTCGATATTATCATGTGTAAGAATATCGGAAGTCCTGCCGGAATTTTTCCCGGATTGCATACTTAAATCTGACTTGTGATTTGGAGATAAAAGATTTTCTTTCGGACTTGCCGGATTGTTGTTGAAAACATTGTCTTCAGGAGTGAATGAATTTTCAGGTTTTTTTAGATTCATTCCCCTGTTTTCCAGGGAGGATTCCAGGGCATTATTATTGAGCGTGTTATCGCTTTCCCTGTTCTCGGTAAGCAGATTATCCAGAACCGCGTTATCATTCGCAAAAATATCATTATCCCTGTCACTCTTTTTATTTATATTCATTCCAACCAGGATAGCTATTACTATTATACCGAAAAATACGCAGGAAATAATAATTATTCTCGGAGTGTCGAGATGTAATATATAGAGGTTCTTTTCTTTTAATCTTTTTTCTTCTCTTGGAGCAAAATCATCCATATTTCCGTTACCTGCCTTTTTGTATTTAATATAGAACCGGAGTTATCAATAACATATTCGGATAATTTTACTTTTTCATTAAGAGAAATTTGATGATTTAATCTTTCTTTTATCTCTTTTTCGGAGATATTATCGCGCTTAATGCCTCTTTCAATGACCTGTCCGGAACCTGCTGTTACTGTGATATTAAAGTCCGTGTATTTCTCAAAGCCTGTTTCAAACAGCAAAGGTACGTTTATCATGTATATTTCTTCAGGGTTTTTGTCTGTAATTTCGGATATTTTTTTAAAGACAAGGGGATGTATTATACTGTTCAGCTTTTCAACCTTTGCAGTATCGATGAATACAATTGATGCGAGCGCCCGCCTGTTTAGTGTGCCGTCAGGGTTGAATATTTCATCTCCGAATTCCTGCCTGATGAGATTAAGTCCTTCACTGCCTGGCTCAACAACTTCCCTCGCGATCTCGTCTGTATCTATTACTTTAGCGCCGAGTTCAGCAAACATTGAACATACTGTGCCTTTTCCCGAAGCGAATATGCCGGTTACTCCTACTTTCATTTATTTGTATTCCTTCCTGTGAGCGTGTTATATAATGCCATAAGCCGCGCGCTTTCTGCTTTATCCGGTATACCGGCAAGGGAAGCTTTTACCAGTTCCCCGAAGACAGGGCCGGCAGTTATATAGTCTGATATCCTGCAGAAATCTATTATGCTTTCAAGCTTTTGGGACCCTGACAAGACCGATTTTATAATACTGCTTTTATCTATTTCACTGCCGCAGTAATTTTCTATAAAATAATCCATGTCATGATCAGGGACGCCTGTAAGAGGTATCCCGTTTTTGTTTATGTTAACAATATTTATATTTGAGTCTTTTAATAATCTTTCGATGGATTCCTTGTAAAGTATGAACGACTTCCTTGTAAACCTGTTGTTGTATTTCTCTCCCCTGCTCGATCTCATAATATAATTTAAGTTTATCGTTTCTATTGTGCTGAACCTGCTGCTCCTGTTAGCGAATCTTCTCTGGTATGCTGTACCGCGTGAATATACTTTGTAAAAGGGGAACGAAAAATCAAAACCGACAAGACCAATTGAAGTGAAGCCGAATCTCCGGGAGGCCATTATAGCGTCCCCTGCTACTGTCCCTGTCCTCGAATCTATATCGCCTATTGCGCCAGGGAACATATCCTCAATGATTTGAGAAAAGGGATGCGTGTTAAGAGAAAGAAGGCAGGGTGTATTCTTATATCTCTCAAACACAAGGGGATGGCTTGCAGGGGAAAATAAAGGGACTGCCTTGCGCGAATCAGTGCCGAACAGATGTTCGTAAATATAGGGCTGGGGATCGATGGAAACAAAGAAATCCGGCATAATGCTGTTCGCACAAAGGGTATTCAGGGCGGAATCAACTGTGATAATAAAAAATCTTTCCTGGTGCTGTTTTATCTTATCGATATGATCTTCAAGGCCCGGGCCTGAGGTTATCACAAGGCACGGCAGGCTTGCTATCTTATTATAGCTGGCTATCTTGTTATAGCCTGCCATTTTATTATAAAAAGAAGAAACAGGAAAAAGAGCAGGGAATGATTTAAGGTTCTTAAAGATATTCCTGAGATAAAGCGCGCCGAATGCTTTTTGCGTTGCCTTGTTCCCTGCTTTTTTATTTATTACTCTTTTGACAGCTTGCCTCACTTCAGTATAGTACGCGCTGAACGCACGTACTGACGCAGGGTGGTCTATTACATCAAGACCCTTGATAACGTCAAAGTCGAT
>CAZVYR010000451.1:0-2440 GCA_964631555.1 uncultured Leptospirales bacterium | reverse complement strand
AAGGTTGAAAGGTCTTGCCCCTGGCATTCATTCTCCAGGGCTTTAAATCCTTATACTCCCAGTCATAATGAAGTGGCCTGATCCTGATTATCCTGCCGTCGCTGACTTCAACCTGAACACTGTTGCTGTCTGCCGTGGTGGAACAGAATGCCAGTCCCCTGACTATTTTTTTTTCGCCGTTTGTGTTGCGTGGTACTTTCTCATTCATTTGTAAATAGACTAATTGGATTATCTGTTATATAGTGTCAATAAAAATTCAGGTATTGGGCCTGTTTTTTGCTTATTTAAAAAAGTAAGATATCCTTATGCATATTGTTGTTTCTGTTAACCTGGCTGGCTTTTAGTCCTTTTTTTATGCAATCTGCCGGCTCGAGAGTAAATTGCATAAAATAATCATACATTCAGGTTATGTTTTTAACAAACTTTATCCTGTATTGGCGTGTATCCGAAAGCAGTTGACAGCTTGTTCGAAGCGGAGATTAAAGCCTGTTTGATGATTTTTTCTTTATCCTGATTAAAACGAACAGTGGGTAATGCCTGAACGATAGCGGCCATTATTTCTTTGTTTGTTTTAAAGATCGGTACTGCAACAGCAATCCTTCCCTCGACCTGCTCCTCAAAAGAATACGCGATGACATTTTCACGTATTGACTTTAATTCATCAAGTAGTTTATCAGGTTCAATAATTGTATTTGGAGTCATGGGTGTCAGCTTTACCGAAGACATATAACTGTTTATCTCTTCTTCTTTTAAATGTGCAAGGACCACTTTACCGGCAGCGGAAGAGTACAGGGGGAATGTCTGCCCTATATCAAAATCTATTTTTAATTGCTGAACTGCGTTTATCTTGGATACTATTATTACGTCAATACCGTTGGGGACAGCCAGCCCTGCTGATTCGTTTGTGGCATCGACAAGTTCTTTTAAGACTGATTCGCCGCTTGTTATTATATCAAGACCAGCAAGATAGCTGTTGGCAAGCATCAGTATCTGGGGGCCGATTTTATATCTACCTTCTTCATCCGTTATAAGAAATTCTTCAGATAAGAGGTCTGCAAGCAGGAATGAGAGACTCCCTTTGGGTATATTCAGGTATTTGGCAATTTCAGAATGTTTCATGCCGTTGCGCACTGAACCTATAAATTTCAGGATTTGCATCACCCTGCCTGCTGACTTTACCATTGGATTATTCCTTTCGCAAATTATTATGCTTTATTACTATAATTTTATTAGCTGTTCACCCTGTATAAATCCTGAAGAAACAATAAAAAGCAAAAAACCGGCTGTGTAATATTTATATTATAATATAAACCGGAGTTGCCGGATCATACGGAATGTGCTATAAATCTTTTTCATGATAATAATTTTAAAAATTATATTGATGAGTACAAGAAGAAAATCAAGATATATATATAAAATTTTTAGAGCAGTAATTCTGAGCTTTTAAATATTTACATGTTCCGGGATATGCAGAAAGATGAAATCTGCGGTTTGGTTGTTTTTTTTAACCTGGGCGCGGTATTAGTCGCCGTTTCCGGGTATTTATTTGTGTTCCTTTTATGTACGGGTTTGAAACGGAGGGGACCCTTCGACTGCGCTCAGGAACCGGAACCAAATCCAAGGTTGAAAGTTCCAGGTTCCGGGAAAGAAGAATTATAATGATGATTGTCTTTTAGCATTGGAACCTGAAACTTGGAACCTGAAACTTCTTTTGATGACGTCTTTGGAACGAAGCTGAAACGGAGAGGAAACGGAGGGGAAGCAGTTAAAGGAGACAGATGGTATTACAATTATGTTTGCGCCGGTTTAGCATTGTAAAGAGGTATTAACAGTATTAATGAAATAAGTGAACTTATTATGGCAATGAGAAACGCCCAGAAGTATGTTCCTGTCAAATCTATTGTCCATCCGCTGATGACTGGAGAAAAGATTGAGCCCAGGCCATGATATAGTGTCCACAGGCCGAGAATGCTTCCTGAAAATTTTTGGGAAAAGAGGTCCCGTGCTGAGGCTGCGTATACCGACCAGAGGGTTCCGTAGCCTATGCCGAATATAATTGAAGAAAGGAAGAGCATGGGATAACCTTGGGCCAGGGCCATCCCCAGGTTCCCGGATGCAGTCAGTATTCCGCAAAGCATCATTATCCTGACTCTGCCTGTAATGTCGGAGAGATGTCCGAGAATTAGTTTGCCGACTGCACCAGATACAGCAATCACAACCATAAGGCTTGTCGCAGATGCATAGGGTATCATTAGTGTTCGGGTTGCGTAAGTTATTAAGAACGTAAAAGGAACTAGAATTGAAAAACTTATTAGTGAATATGAAATTCCAATAATATGGAATTTTGGATCATGGAAAATGGATTTATAGGTTTCTTTTGCAGGGATCTTTGTTTCAGGTAATATTTTTGATCCTGTAGTACCGGGCTCCTTTGGCGGGT
>CAZVYR010000450.1:0-2525 GCA_964631555.1 uncultured Leptospirales bacterium | reverse complement strand
GGCGATATTGCCACAATGGACGAGGAAGGTTATTTTTACATTGTTGACCGTAAAAAAGATATGATACTTGCTGGTGGATTAAACATATACCCTAGGGACGTTGAAGAGGTATTGTTCGAAAATCCCAAGATCGTGGAAGCATGTGCTATCGGAGTACCGCATCCCAAGCGAGGCGAGCAGGTCAAGGTTTTCGTGGTTCTCAAAGAAGGGCAAAAAGCTACTGAACAGGAAATAATCGAATTTTGCAAACCAAGGCTTGCAACTTACAAGTTGCCTACGATAGTTGAATTCAGGAAAGAACTTCCGAAAAGCAATGTGGGCAAGGTTCTAAGGAAAGAACTTCGCGAAGAAGAGTTTGCAAAATATAAAAAATAATGACAATTCACATATTTTTCAACTGCCTCTAATTGGAATAAAGCTCCCCGTCGCAAGCGGACGGGATATCGAAAACTAAATTAGTAACTTTCCCCAGCAAGTGCAGGTTTCCTGCAAAAGCTGTAGGGAATTAAACCATTGGGCAATTAAAGATAATCAGCCGGGATATTAACACTTCGGCCTCCCTGGTGAGTAATTTGTACTGCTTGCCGTAAACCTATGACAAATCTTGAAGAAACAATATAACAGGCTGTTTGAAAATTTGTTTCCCGGGAAGGGAAGTAAGATTTCGTTACAGGACATCATCAACCGGCTTTGTAAACATACGGACTTACTTAACATTGATATTGAGGAATTATAAAATCCAGATATATATTTTTAACCAGGAACAATAGAATAATAAGTGCCTAAAAAATATAAAAATAAAAAGGTCACTTTAACCAAGATCTTAGAATCCATTAAACCCGGCAGTACGATTTTCCTCTCCGGCGGTCCTGCCATGCCTGTAAAATTTATCACTGAAATGCTGGAATCGGATCATCATAATTTACAGGATCTTACTCTGTTACAACTCATCACAATTGGTGATTACCTCTCAAGGGATAAAAATACAGACGGGAAATACAGGCTGAAAACCTTTATTATGGGAGAGAGTATTTCCAGGGACATAAAAGAAGGTAAAGTGGATTTCATCCCGGCACAAATAGTGGAAATCCCGTTCCTGTTCGCTTTTGGTGCTATACCGGTTGATATTGCAGTAATACAAACTTCCTTCCCTGATAAACGCGGCTTTGTAAATCTAGGAGTCGGGGTCGACATAGCTCATACTGTGATTAAAAACGCCTCCATGGTAGTTGCTGAGGCTAATCACAATGTGCCTAGGACTTTCGGGGAAACGAATATACATATTGATAAATTCGATTATATAATCGAAAGCGACCTTCCTTTGCTGGAGCGCGAGAGAAAACCGTTTGATGAAATTTTTGACAGAATTGCATGGCATATTGCTAATATAATTGAAGACTATTCAATCGTTTCCCTGCATGTAGGAAGGATATTTGATGCTATAGCATCCAGACTTAAAACTAAAAAAGGACTTAAAATATATACGCTCGTTATATCCGACTGGGTTATTGATCTTATAGAATCAAATAGTCTTTCTGCTTCAAAAGGCCTTCTTGGACTTGGTCCTGTTACAACCAGTTATTGTTACGGTACTAAAAAATTATACGACTATATAAACAATAATCCACTTATTGAATTTATTCCGATCATGCGTCTCACTTTTCCTAACATGCTTCAGAGGCTGAACCGGTTTGTAAGCATTCTGAATGTTAAAAGTATAGATATATCCGGCGAAAGCGTTGTGTATCACTCAGGCGACGATCTGCTTTCTGGTTACGAAAGCAAGCTATACTTCTCAGCTATAGCCTCTTTAACTCCAAACGGGAAGGCAATAGTCGCACTTCGATCCACAGATCAGGAAGGAAGAAGCAATATAGTGCTGTCTCATCCTGAAGACAAGGAATTTGTCCGCTCAACAATGGGGGCAACAAAATACGTGGTAACGGAATTCGGCGTTGCTAATCTCTTCGGTAAATCGATTAGAGAGCGGGCGCTTGCAATGATCGAAATTGCACATCCTGAACACAGGGAAAAACTATTAAAAGAAGCTAAAAGTGCCGGTTATGTATACCCGGATCAAATTTATATTATGGAAAGTGCCAGAAACTATCCCCTGATGCTTGAAACCCTTAAGACGTTTAAAGATAGTCTGGAAATAAAGTTTCGTCCGATCAAGCCTTCGGATGAGGATATGATGCGTGCTCTTTTTTATAAATTCTCCGATGAAAATAAATACCTGCGCTATTTTGCAAGGATAAGGATAATGCCCCATGAACGGATGCAGGAATATGTGAATATTGACTATACATCGACGCTTTCTATTATAGGGATAATTCATCACAGAGGAACTGACCGGATCATTGCTGAGGCAAGATATTCCTATTATCCCAAAGAAGATGCTTATGATCTGGCTTTTATTGTTGATGAACTTTTCCAGGGTAAAGGGGTAGCTACGTTTATGTTTAATTACCTTGTAAGCATCGCGAAGGAACGGGGCATAACAAAAATGTCGGCAAGTGTTCTCT
>CAZVYR010000449.1:0-2537 GCA_964631555.1 uncultured Leptospirales bacterium | reverse complement strand
AGGAAAGTCATATTATTCTATTCAGGTAGCATCTTATGATAACAAGTCAAAAGCCAGGTCCGAAGTCAGCAGGCTTGAAAGGAATAAATACGATGCATATATAGACAGTGCGAATGTTAATGGTAAAAGGTATTACAGGGTAAGGGTAGGGCCGATAAATTCAGAAAAAGAAGCCTGCAAGCTGCTGGATGAAATATCCGGGAATAATCGTTACGAAGAAAGTTATATTATAAAAAAATAGCAATAAGGAATAATCAGAGTGCGTCCCGGAGCCAGCTTCAAGCAGTCCGGCCCGGCTCCTTATATGGCCGGGCGGCGCGTCCCCCGGCAGCCGCGAATTTTATTCCTCCTCCGGGATCACGGCGAAATCAATTACCCTGTCATCCATTTCTTCTATATCAAGAAGCCTCACTCCAATAGTTGACCGTCCCTGGGATGAAACCTCCTTTGCAGTCAGCCTGATCGTCTTACCGCTTTTTGATGCGATTATTATTTCATCGGAAAGATTAACCGACTTGATCCCTATGGATTCGCCGTTTTTTGCCATTACTTTGACATAAGCCATTCCCTTTCCGCCTCTTCCTTTTGTCGCGAAATTTTTGTACTCAACTCTTTTCCCGTATCCTTTCGAAGTTACCACAAACAGGGAAGAGTTTTTCTTGACAACATCCATCCCTATGATCGCGTCATCAGTTCTGAGTCTCATACCTATGATCCCTGCTGCGCTTCTTCCCATTGCCCTCATTTTCGATATGTTAGTTCTTACAAGCAGCCCTTTTTGGGAAGCTATAACTATATCATCATTCTTTTCGACAAGGTTTACGTCAACGAGTTCGTCATTCTTTTTTAAAGTCAGCGCTATAATGCCGCCTTTCTTCGCATTCCGGTATTCAGAAACATCGATCTTTTTAAGAATGCCCTGTTTCGTGGCCATGCAGATATATATTTCTTTCTCAATGTCAGGTACCGAACAGATTGCTGTAATATCCTCGCCTGACGCAAGATTTATTATACCTTTTAATGATTTACCCCTGCTGGTTTTTGAAGCGACAGGGATCTCATGAGTCTTGAAGCCGAAGATCTTGCCTTTGTTTGAAAAAAGAAATATATTATCATGTGTGGAAGAAAGGGCAATCAGCCTGACAAAGTCGTCCCTTTTGGTAGACATGCCTGTTGCTCCTTTGCCGCCCCTTCTCTGCCTTTTGAACGTATCTGCGGGCAGTCTTCTGACGAATCCGTCCTGGCTGACGGTTACAACCATGCTTTCTTCGGCAATCAGGTCCTCAAGGTCAAAGGTTGTGTCATCTCCGCTCAGATTGATATCAGTCCTTCGCGTCTCTTTATATTTTTCTTTTACTTCCAGAAGCTCGTTCTTGACAATATCCAGTATCCTCTTTTCGCTTTTTAGGATCGTCTTGAGCTCTCTTATCAGTTTTAAAAGACTGTTCAACTCATCGATGACTTTTTTAACTTCAAGGCTCGTAAGTCTTTGCAGCCTCATTTCCAGGATTGCCCTGGCCTGTATCTCGGAGAGTTCAAATGTTTTAATAAGTCTTTCCTGGGCCTGGTCAACGGTTTTCGAAGAGCGGATTATTTTTATCACTTCATCAATATTATCAAGGGCTATCTTTAATCCTTCTAAAATATGAGCTCTTTCCTCGGCCTTTCTGAGTTCATACTGTGTTCTCCTGGTTACGACCTCTCTCCTGTGTATTACATAGTTGGAGAGCATGCTTTTCAGATCCAGAACTTTCGGTTCCCCGTTAACAAGAGCAAGAAGTATAACACCGAAAGAAGTCTGGAGAGGCGTGTTTTTGTAAAGCTGGTTAAGTATTACATTTGTATTCGCGTCCTTTTTCAGGCCTATATGTATCCTGAAGCCATTCCTGTCCGACTCGTCTCTCAGCTCCGCGATCCCGTCTATTTGACCGTTATTCACGAGTTCTGCGATCCTCGCGATAAGAGAGGCTTTATTGACCTGGTAAGGGATTTCATTTACAATTATATTTTCTCTGCCTTTTTTGGTTTCTTCTATTTCAATTTTAGCCCTTACGTTTATCTTTCCTCTTCCGGTTGTATAAGCTTTATATATTCCTTCTGTGCCCATGATTATTCCGCCTGTGGGATAATCCGGGCCCTTTATGAATTTCATAAGCTGTTTGGCAGTAATATCAGGATTATCGATGAGCGCAATCGTGCCGTCAATAACCTCCGAAAGATTATGAGGCGGAATATTGGTAGCCATGCCGACCGCTATACCGGATGACCCGTTAACAAGGAGATTGGGAAAGGACGAGGGCAGCACATCAGGCTCCTGCCTAGTCTCATCAAAATTCGGACTGAAATTTACTGTTTCCTTGTCAATATCCTTTAATAAAAGTTCCGCAGCTTTTGCGAGGCGTGCTTCTGTATACCTGTAAGCAGCAGGAGGATCACCGTCCACGGAACCGTAGTTGCCCTGGCCGTCAATTAGAGGGACTCTCATGGTAAAATCCTGGGCCATCCTGACCATGGTGTCATAAACCGCACTATCTCCA
>CAZVYR010000448.1:0-2572 GCA_964631555.1 uncultured Leptospirales bacterium | reverse complement strand
AATACCTGGATACCATTATCGGCTTGCCGAGCTTTTGCTCAAACGCTGCTACCAACGCTCTGTTCTTTGCAGTTGCACCCTGGAAGAATATCTTATTCCCGATACTTGCGGGTTTAGCTACTTTAGTAAGATAATTTTCCCTTACCGAGTGAAGCACTGATGCAAGAACTTCGTTCACGGAATACCCGTGGTTCAGGTAAAAGTTAAGATCGCGCTCCATGAAAACAGTGCACTTATCGCTCGAAAGCGGGGCAGGAGCGCTCTGCGCTCTCCGGGAATATTCGGATAACGGGCAATTCAGTTTCACAGCCTGCTCTTCAACAAAGCTGCCTGTGCCTGCCGCGCATACGTTGTTCATAATTGAGAAAGTGACCATACCATTGCGCATAGTAGTGAACTTAGAATCCTGTCCCCCGATCTCTATTATTGTGTCGACTTCTTTGTCAAGCTCATAAGCGGCTCTCGCGTGGGCTGTTATCTCGTCAAGTGCAATGTCCGCGCCTGTTATCTCTTTAATGAATTTCCTGCCTGACCCTGTTGTGCCTGATGCCAGGAATTCAATCGAAATTCCTTTGTCGTTAATAAATCCGTCAATTGATTCGAATATTACCTGTATTGCCTCAACAGGCCTGCCCGAGGTCCTTGTATAGAAACCCGCGATTATATCTTTATTTCCATCCATTAAGACCGCTTTTGTGCTGGTTGAACCAATGTCCATCCCAAGATAAACTGAATAAGCTTTGCCTTTAATAATATTTTCATATATGTCAATCTCAACAGGCGGTATAAGAGAATATCTCTCTGACTTGAGTTCATACTTTTCAACACTGCTGAAATCCGGGTATTGGGATAACTTCAGGTCAAGCGGAGTATAATAATATTCTTTTTTCTTTTCCTCATGCCTTAGAATATCCCCGGCATTCCCTGAATATGCTGTGCCGGCGTCCTTTTTTCCTGTTTCTATATCGTTTATCAAATTCAGGCAGGCACCGATTGCTCCGTAAAGATGTGAATATTCATCTACTGTAATTTCTGTTTTCAGCATTTGGGAAATATGTTTTACAACAGCCTTGTTCCTTGAAACCCCTCCGCAAAATATAAGCGGAGTTAGCGGAATATCTTTGCTGAAAAGAGTATCCACAATATTCCCTGCAAGGCCGCGGCACAGGCCGTCGCATATCTCATTGAGCGAATACCCTTCCTGCTGCGCATGAATCAGGTCTGTTTTCGCAAATACAGCACACCGGGACGCTATCCTGGGTACGTTCCCTTTATTATTGTATGATATCTCGGCAAACTCAGCTATCCCGCTCAGGTTCAGGCGTTTTGCCTGCTGGTCGAGGAAACTTCCGGTTCCTGCTGCGCATGAACTGTTAGACCTGTAATTCAGGTATTCCCCGTTTTTGTCGAATAATATAACGCCGAAACGCTCGGCACCGACTATCAGGATTGATCCGACCCTGTAGTGCAAATGCCTTGCCGAGGATATAAAGGATATGCGGGAATCATAGGCCGCTGCTTGTTTTATAATATCAGGACTTGAGGATGTTACAGCAATACTTCCGATACCGGGAAGAAAGAATTCTTCGAGATGTTTAAGGAGTGCGTTTCTTATATCACCGTTATGGAAGAAATACGCGGTCTTTATTATCTCTTTTTGCGGAGATAACTCAGCCAGTGAGATGGAAATCGAACCAATGTCTATGCCAAGAGTATTTTTCAAATCATTCCTGTCATTCATGGGGAGTCTCCGGTAAATTACGACGTCTTATATATTTTAACTATATATAATATAAAGCTTCCTGTCTTTAAATAATGCAATAAATTTTTAATAATATTATATTGACTAATACAAAAGAAATGCGATTGTAATTTAAAATAGAAATATTAAAAAACCGAATATTATTAATGATCCCGGCATAGAATACAAAAAGGTCTTTATGAACAGGAATGATATCAGGCTCTTTTACGCTGTTATAAGAAATATCCGTTCAAAGAGTATGAACAGAGCAATGAAAGGATATACTCTGAAGGAAAAGTTTGATCCAATATCTATAAACTATGCTAAACTCTTTGCCGAAGCAACCGCTGACAACAATAGAGACGCTTACCTTGAAAAAGGACTTGCCCCGCCTCTTCTGCTCGCCGGCCTTATAATGCCGATGCTTAAGAAAATACTGATGCACAAAGATCTTAATATGAATATACTCAGGCTGGTCCATGCAGGCCAGGATATTGCCTGGCACAAGGAGATACACATCGGCGACCGGATTGAAGCGGCCCTTTCGATTGAAGCCATCAGTGATGTCGCGGCAGGGGAGTTGCTCAGCATATCTCTGAAAGCTAATACAGATAATTCACCTGCATTAGAAGGAATGGTAAACATCATAGTAAGAGGGGCAAAGAAACAAAGGAAAAATACCCCAAAAGAAGAAAAAGAGAATACACGGGAATTATTCAGACTCAGTATTCCAACACAAGACGGGCAGCAGCTTAAATATGCAGAGGTCACACAGGATAACAATTTTATTCATCTTCATCGCTAAATGTTTTCTTTTCCTCTTCGGTTCTG
>CAZVYR010000447.1:0-2591 GCA_964631555.1 uncultured Leptospirales bacterium | reverse complement strand
CTTACTTCAACACACGAACAGAAGTCAATAGTCCCTTACTTTACCTGGAACCTGGAACTTTCAACATGGAACCTGCTTTATAGCCCCTCCGTTTCAAAGCCGTATATTAAAGCATCCGGTGATAATTCAGGCTCCGCCTGCTTAAAGGTATGTCCCGGATGAGAAAAACACCAGGGCCGGCAGTTTTTTTAATTGCTTTTTTACTTTGATCTGAAAAGATAATTCCCAAATAATATCCCAAAGGAGGATGTTTGGAAAATCATAATACAGATAATCCCGGCATCAGATCATCGGCAACTGAAGACCCTGATTTCAATGACACGGCGGATAATGCCCCTGGAAGATATACAGACATAAAGATCACCCAGCTCGATATAAACAAAGTAAGGGAAAAGACCTTTAACAAAGAACTGAGCGGCCTGGTCAGCAGAATAATAACCAATGAATCAACAGGGAAAACCGGGACCACCGAAAAAGAAACTCCAATGGATGATGTTCCAAAGCCAGAGGACGATCCCGGCATCACAGGCGATATCCTGCTTAAAAAATTCCATGAGCTCTTTTACAAAGCCGTTAACCTGGCAGGGCAGGGCGGCATCACAACAGCGTTCAATCCCTTTGACCTGTACAAGGAGTCATCGTCCGATGACCTTTTGAACATGATCCATAATGAGATGCCCGGGCTCTCGTTGCCCGAATATTCCATACTCACATACAACCCGTCAAAGAAATGTTACACGAGCTATACGAACCATATAGATGATCTTGATGAAAACAATATTGCGATAGACACTACCGAAGACCTTTACCGTAAGATCACTGAAAATCCGGACGGCATCTTTCTCAGTTATCAAACAATAGACAGCGACATTTTTCTTAAAAAGCGGTTCATCCCAAAAAATTATAAGGATAGCACTCTTAACTATTATTTTCTATATTTCAACGATCTATTTAAAAATTATTACACCACCCTTGAGCCGGATAATAAACAGGAATTTGCAGACAATCTTTTACCGATACTGATGGTCAGACTTAGCGATGACGCTGACACGCTTAACAGCAAAAATCTGTCTCATAAAATAAAAAACAAAATGGCAGTATATTTACTCCTGCTCCTTAGAAAGATCCAGATAGAAACCCTTAAGTCACAACCGCGCGCTTATACCGGCATATTTGAATTTATAGAAACCGCCTACCGCAAATATGATAAACACAAAGACTGCCTGTGCATGATAATAAAATATAAATATTATGTAAACCTTGAGTCATTCTTTATTCTGAATTACCTTCATAAAAAGCTTAAAACAGAACTTTCAGGCCTTGCCAGCGTCTCAATAATAGAAAAGGATAAGCTAATACTCTTCACCCGCAAAGCACATGCAAAGACCCTGGATAAAATATTAAATGACTTCAAAAAAAATTATGACAACCTGTTCCGGATGGATATAATTACCGACGAATCAATAAAAAATAATCTCTCACTTTTGAATAACATTAAAAACCGCGTTCTGGATTAATTATAGAACAGATACCGCAGATAAAAGACCTTGAGGAGCTTAAAAAATTAACAGAGAAGAATGAAGAACTCCTCAGGGAAGAGCAGCAATAATTCAACTTATCAATATCATATCCATAAGTAAGTCTTACAAATTCCAGCACAACAGTGGGATTTTGCTATAATAGCTCACAGGAATTCCGATATTCAAAATAGCAGGCTAACTATGCTGCGCCCTATACCAGGGAAATCCGCGTTATACGCAATATTAAAATATAAAGATGCTTGATTCGTTATTGGCTGGTCATATTGGATTATTATCAAATCCATCGTTGAATCGCTAAATTAGTTTGGTTTTTATTAAATTTCAAGGCAACACGATGTTGCCGCAAGCCGCAAAGGACATGGATGGACTATTTGCGGCGTGAAATTTATTAAAACCAAACTAATTTAGCGATAAGATGAGCTATATTTACATAAAAAAATTGAATATCAAGGCAGTTCATGAAAAAGTATAAAATCATTGTCATATCACTCTTTATCTTGTTAACTCATAAATATTCAAATGCCCAGTATTTTGGGCGTACGAATACTGTAATCGATACACCTACAGCATATACACTTGAAAGAGGCATGTACGAGTTCTCGTTCCTGGGCTACGACAACGGCGGCGTTGAGATCAAGGCATTTATCGGCCTGCATAATAATATCTATCTCGGAGCTTCCTTCGATATACAAAGCGCTCTCGGTAAAGACGATCCCGAGGCCCATGCCCCTGGCGTGATCGCAAAGATCAAGTTCACAGACGGCTGGGAGAGATTCCCAATATCCTTTGCCATCGGCTATGATTCCTTCTATATAGGCGAGGAAGGGCAGACGTATAATAACGAAAACAAACCGAACAGAATGATCTATGGCCCGTACTTTGTAATTACAAAGCCCATATACCTCCTTGACGCGGAACAGCACATCCATTTCGGCATGAGGCTTCCTGTACAGCCTGATTATGTGCCTGAAGATGCTTCATACTTCCTTTCATTTGATATCCCTCTCGGCGAATCTGTTATTTTCAAGACAGAAGGAGAAAGAATATATT
>CAZVYR010000446.1:0-2593 GCA_964631555.1 uncultured Leptospirales bacterium | reverse complement strand
TTGAAGAGAAAAAATAATATATATAACATACCTGATTTTTATCACTTTGCATCCTGCTCCCCTCCGTTTCAAAATCGTATCAACTATGCTCTGAAACCGCTTCCTCTCCGTTTCACATCCGTCACATAGTCGTGACAAAATCATCCAGTATTCGCATCCCCTCCGTTCCGCAATCGAATTCAAATTGATTCGGGAAAAAATAATTCAAGTTATCAGTTAAACTGTAGTGCGGATTATAAAAAATCAGAAGGTTTTGTATTTATATAAAGACTTCTCTTGGCTTGCTTCCCTGTTGCGGCCCTACATAGCCCCGGTCTTCCATAAGTTCAATTATTCTCGCAGCCCTGTTATAACCAATAGAAAGCCTTCGCTGAAGATACGATGCCGAGGCTTTTTTTGTTTCTTCAATAATCTTAATAGCTTCAATGAAAAGTTCATCCTCGGATTCATCCCCTTCATCCTGCTCTTCATCATCGAATCTGTCTTCAATCTCAATGAACTTCGGCTTTCCGTACTTCCTTGTGTGCTTTACGATTTTCATTATCTCTTCTTCTGTTATAAAAGCGCCCTGCACCCTCACGGGAAAAGAACTTACCGGCGACAGGTACAGCATGTCACCCCTGCCCAGCAGGCTCTCTGCACCGTTCTGATCAAGGATAGTTCTTGAATCTATCTTCTGCGGTACCTGAAAAGCAATTCTCGCAGGAAAATTAGCTTTAATAACTCCTGTAATAATATCAACAGAAGGCCGCTGTGTTGCTAAAAGGAGATGTATCCCGACAGCTCTTGCTTTCTGAGCTATCCTGGTAATAAACCCTTCGATTTCCTTTGCCGCAATCATCATAAGGTCAGCGAGCTCATCAATTACAATTACCATATATGGCAGCTTCTCGTACCTGTCTTCGTAACCTTTTATCTTATCATTATATTTATCAATATCCCGTGCATTCACTTCCGAAAGCAGTCTGTATCTTCTTTCCATCTCATGCACCGCCCATTTAAGGGCTTTTGGAGCAAGGTAAGACTCTGTTATAACCGGGGTTAAAAGATGAGGCAGGCCATTATAAAGCTGCAGTTCAACCATTTTAGGGTCCACAAGAATAAACCTGACATAATTCGGATCATAATTGTATATCAGGTCGCATATAATTGAATTAAGACATATTGACTTTCCGGCACCGGTAGCGCCTGCAATCAAAAGATGCGGCTGTTTTTTAAGATCAAATGTTACTGGATTACCAAGAATATCTTTACCAAGACCTACCTTTAATTTCCCTGTCTGCTCACTATACTCGCTTGATTTCACAATATCTCCCATTGTAACCATCTCTCTGGATGAATTCGGGATTTCAACGCCGATAGCTGATTTTCCCGGTATAGGAGCGACTATCCTGACTTTATACGCTGCCAGTGCCATTGCAATATCATCTGATAATCCCACAACCCTGTTTACCTTTATACCCGGAGCTATCTGTATCTCATATAAAGTAATTACCGGTCCTCTATGTACGTTTATTACACGTGCTTCAATACCGAAATCACTCAGAGTCTTAACAAGCAGTTCTGAATTCCTTTTAGCTTCAGCCTTCCAGCTTTGCGCATCTATCGGCGTAGATGTATCCAGGAATTCAACAGGCACAAAATATTTTTCTTTGAAATTTATTCTGTCAAACACCCTGGGGATATAGGATGTAATTTTTTCGGAATCATGATCGCCGGGATCTTCACCTGTACTAACTGTCCCCAGGATATCACTTGCTTTGGCGTCCATTGCCCCGATTTCAGGATCATATTCATCATCATAGTCAACCTCATCTACAATCATTGCCGGTTGAATATCATGCTCAAGAATAACCGATTTAATCCTGTTGGTTATTATCTTATGAGGTTCATCATCAGTATAATTTACATAAGAAATTACATCCTGCCCTTCAGGGAGCGAACTTTCGGTAACATCTTCCATCTTGTGAGAAAAAATATCCTCTCCCGTATCATTATCCCATGTCTCCTGTACAGACAGAACACCGGCTTTAATAAAACCCTCTGAAAGAACGTCTCTCTCATCCATGTCCGTTTCATAATCATCAATAATTGCTGCTTTTACTGACACCCCCTGATCCTGCCATGCTGTATCACTTGAACCGAATTCCCCAATATCTGCCGTGAAAAGCCGGCCCTGCTCTCTTAGAGGATCTTTATGCTCAAGTAATTTTATGTTTTCTTTTTCTTTATTAATTTCCCCGGAATTAAAATCATCTGCACTTATTAAAATTCTTTTTTTTATTATCCAGGGTAATTTTTTCCCCCTTCTTTCAATTGCTGTATCCAGACTGTTTAACGGGATACTATTTTTATTTTCAAAATAAAATATTTTTTTTAATATTTTTTTCAATATCGCGCTTATTCTTATTTCCTTTCCGCTTAGTCCTTTTACAATTGAAGAAACAGATATCATTCCCAGTAGAACAAGCCCAATAACATTGAGCATCAAAACCACAATAAATGCTCCGACTTCGTTAAAAATATTCTTAAATAACCTGGAAAAGAATAATCCTGTATATCCTCCTGAATAATAAGGTACCGTTGTTCCATA
>CAZVYR010000445.1:0-2602 GCA_964631555.1 uncultured Leptospirales bacterium | reverse complement strand
ATCGTTTTGCTGTTCGGGTGTGATATATGCCGGATTTGATTTACGGCAGTGCTAAATATAAAAGCAAAAGATAAATATTGCTTGTCGTGTTCCATAAGGTATGGCATTTAAGAATAAATTTAAATAAAGAATCCTGATTGTTTTAATATATAAAGTCGGCAAGGTTAGATATTTTGCTGCTGGTTTATTATTTAAATAAAAAAGGAGTATTTATATGATCAATGTTATAGCTTCTATCCAGGTAAAAAAAGGTAAAAAGCAGGAATTTGTTAATTCATTTAAGGAGTACGCGGTCAAAGTAAAGAAGGAAAAGGGTTGTATTGACTATTTCCCTGCTGTTGATGTTAAAACAGGTATGCCTGTACAGGCCATGGATGAAAATGTGGTTACTATTATTGAGAAATGGGAAAGTATGGATGCACTTAACGCACATCTTGCGTCTCCTGAGATGCAGGCAAGAATGAAGGAAGAAGCGGATATGGTTGAAGGAAGTTCAATTAAGATACTGCAGGAAGCTTAAAGGGATTTGTTTTGATAATCTGCGGCTGGTTGTTTTTCCTGAAGCCGGTATTTTGAGAAGCAGAATTTTAAGCAAGGAGCATGGCCCCTTGCTTTTTCATATTTTATCAGTCTTTCAAAAGTTCGTAGAGAATAATACCTGCCGCTACAGAAGCGTTTAAAGAGGATATTTTTCCTTTTAAAGGGATGTTGACGATATAATCGCATTTTTCCTGCGTAAGTCTTCTCATACCTGAACCTTCACTGCCAATTATGATAACTGCCGGTTTATAATCAGCAATGTCCCTGATATTGGTGCTGCCTTTTTCGGAAGCGCCTATTATCCAGAAGCCGGCCTTTTTTGCTTTATCAATAAATCCTGCGGCGTTAGGGACTGTGTGGACAGGGAGATGAGCTGTCGCGCCTGCGGATGCTTTTGTCACAACAGATGTAATGTCGGTTGATCCGGACTGGGTGATTATAACACCGCGGCCTCCGAGAGCTTCGGCGCTTCTAATGATGGATCCCAGGTTACGGGGATCATTAAGCTGGTCCAGGAGTAATAGTGTTCCTTTTTCTGCTGATATTTTTTCAAGGAAGCTGTCTATGTCTTTGCGGAGATTTGTCGCGGACTGCTGTGTCAGCAGCAGTACAACGCCCTGATGTTTTGATGAAGGTTCGAATTCCGAAAGTTGTTCCCTGGCGCGGTATTCTATTTTAACGTGTTTTTCCCCGGCCTGCCTGCGGATAGTATCAATGATTTTCCCGTGCGCGCTTTCGGATATGTAGAGAACGGCCTTGTCATTTTCGGTAATTGACCTGAGGTATTCATATACCGGGTTTCTTCCGAATACTATTATTTTATTTTCCACCTTGTACCGTCTTTGCTGTCTTCCAGGATTATGCCTTCGGCCAGAAGGGTATCTCTTATTGCATCAGCTTCTTTAAAGTCTTTGCGCGCCCTGGCATCGTTCCTTTTTATAATCATATTTTCAATTCTCTGAGCATCAACATCATTCTTTTTATTATCTTTAAAAAAGATAAATCCGAAGACAGAATCTATTTTTTGAAGGGAATCGATTATCTTCCGTGAGTCTTCCAGGGATATTTTATCATTATCGATCAGTGAGTTTATGTCATGAAGGAAGTCAAAAAATACTCCGATACCGCCTGAGATATTAAGATCGTTATCGACTGTTTCAGAGAATTGTGAAATGAAAGTATTGATCCTGGTATCTATGTCGGTATCGTTTTGATTGTCGTTCTTAATTTCCTTCAGCCGAAGTAAGAAGTTGTCAATGCGTTCAAGGGCATTATCCGCCTGTCTTATGCCTTCGAACGTAAAGTTCAATTGCTTTTTATAATGCGCGGACATAAGCAGGTACCTGATGGACCTTGGGGAATGGCCCATATCCGTCAGTTCACGTAGTGTATAGAAGTTCCCAAGGGACTTTGACATTTTTTCGCCTTCGACGCGGAGATGCTCACTGTGTATCCAGTACCTGACGAATTTTTCGTTATATGCTGCTTCACTCTGGGCGATCTCGTTCTCATGATGCGGGAAGATAAGATCAACTCCGCCTGTGTGTATGTCTATTGTGGTACCGAATATTTTACGTACCATTGCCGAACATTCAATATGCCATCCGGGCCTTCCGCTGCCAAGCGGGCTTTCCCATGAAGGTTCTCCGGGGGACGCAGCTTTCCAGAGCGCGAAGTCCCTGACATCTTCCTTTTCGTATTCATCAGTGTCGTACCTCAGCCCGCTTTTTATTTCTCTTTGATCAAGCCTGCTTAGCTTACCGTAGTCCGGGAACTTAGCTATGCTGAAGTACACTGAGCCGTCTTTCTCGTATGCCAGCTCTTTACTTTTCAGCATTTTCAGTATGTCTATCATTGCATCGATTGACTCGGTTGCCGTAGGTGTATAATCGGCAAAATGGATATTGAGTGTATCAAGGTCTTCAAAGAAGATTTTTGTATATTTTTCAGTGTATTCTTTAAGGGATATGCCTTCATTCTTTGCACCTGCTATTGTCTTGTCATCAACATCCGTTATGTTCATTGCATGCCGGACTTTATATCCCCTGAATTTCAGGTATCT
>CAZVYR010000444.1:0-2617 GCA_964631555.1 uncultured Leptospirales bacterium | reverse complement strand
TGATATATTAAGAGGCACCAAAGGGATCATGCTGGATATGAGACGCGCTCCGGATAAACTTCACGCTATGATTGAAAAAGTATATCCTATGATGCTGAAGATGGGTTTAAGCGCGAAACAGTCCGGCCAGCCAGGTGTTTTTATGCCTCTGCATAAAGGTCTTGATGGTTTTATGTCTCCTGGTCAGTTCAAAACATTTTACTGGCCTCATTTAAAAAAATTGATTGAAGCTTTTATAGCTGAGGGGCTTATCCCCATGGTCTTATGGGAAGGAAACTGCGAATCCAGGCTGGAGCTGATCGGTGATATACCTCCAGGCAAGGCTATGTACATGTTCGAAAGAACCGATATCTTTAAAGCAAAAGAGATTCTTGGTGATGTGGTGTGTCTATATGGCAATGTGCCACTTTCTTTACTGGTTACAGGCAGCCCGGAAGAGGTGAAAGAATACTGTAAAAAGCTGATTGATGTAGTGGGTAAGGACGGGGGATTTATAATGGGGCCTTCAACATCATTAGATGATGCTAAGCCGGAAAATGTTAAAGCCATGTATGATACAACTAAGGAGTCCGGAGTTTATAACTGATTATATTATATAGTATTTTTCCCCTCCGTTTTAAAATCGTAACTATACCTTGTTTTTTTAAGCAATGTCTGTATTGACATAGAAATCCATACTTTATATTATTTAATTTTTAAATTTAACAAAGATCCCGTTTGGACGTCATGCAAAGTCTGAAGATATAGCAAAATCTGTTTTGTTCCTGGCTTCCGGGCAAAGCAGTTTCTCAACCGGTAGTGTCTTTATGGCTGATGAAGGATTAAACGCATAAAGTAATAAAAAACCTGAGGTATTTTACCCCAGGTTTTTTTGGTAGTAGTTGTATGAAATATATATAATATATTCCTATAACGTTGTGCTTACTCCGAATCCTGACCAGAAGTGATTTATAATTCCGTTGTTGGCATCCTTGAAATCCTTGCCAAGCGTTCTTCCGTAATTCATGTCAGCACTAAATGATACATTATTGTAGTCCTTCAAAATTCCTGCGGTTACTACAGCGTCACTAAAACCTTTCATTTCGAAATATGCGTTATTATAATAACCGACTGAAGCAGACAAACTGAAGGTGAAACCATTCTCGGTTGAAATTATATCTTTAGATAAAGAAAATTTAATATAATAATCTTCAGCAGTAGGCACTTCTTCACCCTCAGCATTATCATAAGCCTCTATAAAGTAATCATAGTAAAGATCGATTTTCGGGCTTAGGAAAGTTTTAATTCCTATTGACAGACTCGTTTCTATGAAAGAAGGATCAGTTGCTTTAGAATCGACTTCATCGTAAAAAGGATAATGTACAAACATAATCCCTGCTCCGAATGAAATCATTTCTATATCCATTGAATAGGAAATTCCGTAATCTGTTTCTGTATAGGATTTGGCAGTATTCTTGGAAGCTGAATCCTCCATTTTGATCCAGTTTTCGCTGACACCTGCAGCAACACTTAAAGATAAAGGTCCTATGTCCGCGACAACGCCGGGCCAGAAAACTCCGGATCCATCATTCAATTCCATACCTCTCCACCAGTAAACACTGCTGTATGAAAAAGACAGAGGTACAGATACCAGTTTTTCTTCTGAATATGCTTTTGATTGCGAAAAACCAAGCAGCACAACCAGTATAAATGTTGAACAAAGTAAGTTAAAAAGTTTTTTCATTTATTGATTCTCCTTTTATTTGTCAATTATTTGCAATTCGTCATTAGTACCGGAAAAGTCCTATATGCATTTTCCGGCTTATGATTTTTATAAGCTGCTCAGTTATAAGTAATGAAGCCACATAAGACTGAGCAACAATTAGCTTTAAAGTAAGTGTTAACCGATTGCTTCAGAACCTTCCTCCTCAGTCCGTATTCGTATACAATTCTCAAGATTTAGAACGAATATCTTCCCGTCGCCGATATTTCCTGTTTTTGCTCCCTTGATTATTGCCTTGATTGTTTTATCAACAAATTCTTCGTTTACGGCAATCTCAAGCCGGACTTTTTGCAATAGGTTTACTTCGACATCTATACCTCTGTAAGTCTCATGATATCCACCCTGCTGACCGCAACCGAGAGAATTTGTGACCGACATTTTGGCTATCTGGCCCTTTGTCAGTTCCATTTTGACATCGTTTAATTTTTCCGGTTGAATATAAGCTATTATTAGTTTCATGGTATACCTCCTATAGTGTCCTGAATATCTGAAATCCGGAATAGGATTCCATACCGTGTTCTTCAATATCGAGTCCTTTTAATTCTTCCTCACGGCTAACTCTGAGGCCAGTGACTACTTTTATCAGAAAAAATATTATCCCCATTGTAACAACAACCCAGATAAATACCGATATAACGCCAATAGCCTGGGTTCCGAGAAGCTTTAATCCTCCGCCGTGGAAAAGTCCGTTGATGCCTTCACCTGCGTACTTTGCTTCAGCGAATAATCCGACAAGTAGAGTGCCGAGAGCACCGCATACACCGTGAACGGAAATAGCGCCGACAGGATCGTCTATTTTCAATACGAAGTCAAAGAATTCGACTGCCATAACAACGACGATACCTGCAATAAGAC
>CAZVYR010000443.1:0-2630 GCA_964631555.1 uncultured Leptospirales bacterium | reverse complement strand
GAAAAAGGCGGGGAACTTAATACGGAAAAGATTTTTGTAAACGAGGTTCCGGATTATATTAAGAAGATAAAAATCGGCACATATAATGAGGATAATATATCGAATATATATAAAGATACTTTTCAAAACGGACTTTCTATTGTAATTATTCCGGCATCCAGCCCGGTTCATTTTTCTTTTGCGTTGAATGCTCCTAAATACGAACATTTTGCAATGACACCCCTCATTGGCTGGATTTCCGGGATAAATTTGAATTCAGGAGGTCAAACCAAAGCAAAGATCTTTTCAGGTGAGAAGAATAAAGTTATGGATAATGGTGCAGCTGTAATGCACTTAGAGCTTCCACAGAGCAAATATGCTGAAATTAATATTATAAATATGTTCAAGCAGGGTAGCGGAGATGTTATTACATTTGATATAAGTTCTTTCAGCGTGACCGACGCATATATCAACGGTGAAAAAACTGATTTTGCATACTATATTAAAAAGATTAATCTTGATACAAAACTTCCTCTTGTCGCAAACTACAGCGGAGCAATGATAAATACGAGTTTTCAGGCAGTAAATGAAGATGAAAAGAGAGTTGATTTTTATGCTCCGGTATTTAAGAGTGTGGAATACAAGTTAGCTGCTCCTGTCGGCGACTATGTATCGGAATTTACAAAGAAAATGCCTATAGATGATGCGGATGATATTTTTTTCTCATGCAATTGTATATTGAACTATTTGTATTCAGAGCTTGAAGGAAAGTCCACAGGCGGTGTTACAGGTCCGATAACATTTGGTGAGATAGCTTACCAGCTTGTGAACCAGACTCTTGCTTATGCGACAATTAGAGATGTAGACTAGATGCGATGTAAATTAAATATTGCATTTTAATTTCGTGAATTTAATAAGTAAGAAGTATTGTTGATTTATCGGTCAGATAGTTGAATGCGCCCGGGGATTGCTCCGGTGGATTTAGTATTGGCAACATACTGCTATAAGTTTGGTAAGGAAAAGGCGATGCCACTTTTGAAAAAGAATGAGAGTCAGGAGAATATTAGAAGAATTCGTTTTGGCTTGCGGGTGAAATTTATATTCCTGCTGTCGTTGATAATCATTATATTAATTTCAGTTTTGTCTGTTGTAATGTATCTTAATCAAAGAACTCTTCTGGAAGAGGAGAAGAATTCAAAGGCTGAGGTACTTACCCAGATATTAAGCGGCCCGGCTGAGTTTTATCTTGATAAGACTGTTAAGACAAGCGACAGGGAATTGAGTTTAAAATATGAGTCCATCACCAGGGAGGCCTGGAATTTTAAAAGATTTAATGGGGATATAGAAAAGATAATTCTTAGCGATGAAACCGGGAGAGTAAGATTCAGTACTGATAGAAGGGATTACAGGAGAAGGCAGATTTATCCTTTTATTAAAAAATCCCTTGAGCAGCAAAAAGAAGAGCCTGGTTTCTATGATTTCGAGGTACCTGCCGGGAAAATCGATAAAAGGGAAGACAAAGAGGAAAAAGGAGCCGGGAGCTATATCAGCAGGCTTAAAAAATACATAACCGGTGAAGAGGAGAACAAGAACAGTATTAAACTTCGGGCTATTACCTACCCTGTTTTTCTTCAAAAGGGTAATGTTGTCGATCTTATCAATGATTTTAATAAATATTATATTAAATATCATGACTCTGCGACAGGTGAAAGAAACAGGATTTATATTTTTCTTGCGAAGAAATACCGGGACTCTATTGCAGATATAAACAGGCAGAAGCGTGGATCAGGCTACGGTAGCGGAAAGAATGTAATCGACAGAACCGGTGATATTGATTTTCTATTTCATGATCTTTTTGCGAATATTATGGTTTTGAGGGACAGAAGGGTTGATAAAAAGGAGAGATGGCTTTTCAGAGATAAATGGCTGGTTTTCCAGAAGCTTAAAAAAGATGAGGCTTATTCAAAGGACATGCCGGACAGGGCAAAGGAGATAAATGACCTGATCATTTCAAGAATGAAGGTTATTGCTTCAAAGGTAGAGGGTATCAGGCGGCTCGGCGCGATCGCGATAATTTTCAATGTAGATAAAATAGAAGCTGAGCTTGATAAGACTTTAAATAATGTATTACTGTTAGCTGTGATTATGGGAATCGTGTGCCTGATATCGTTTTATTTTATTCTTAATTTAATGATAAGGAATTTGAAAAAACTTGAGAAATGGGCAATGTCAGTCAGCGCGGGGAACCTGGATACAAAGATTGTTATTAATACCAATGATGAGATAGGAAGACTAAGCGATATATTTAACAATATGATTGATCAGATAGCCATTAAGTATAATCTTGAAAAGTTCCTTTCCCATTCAGCTATAAGCATGATAGGGAAAAGGTCGGACTCTAATTCCGGCCTGACACTTGGGCATACGGAGAGAAGAAATCTTGTCTTCCTGTTCTCGGATGTCAGGGGCTTTACGTCTTTTTCCGAGAAGAATGATCCCAGTATAGTAATGGAAATATTAAATTATTATCTTGAGTAATGAATGTAAAAAAGATTGCAACCAATATTTTTGAAATTCCACCCATGACAATAATGGGGAGAGTTCAAGGTAAGATAGAAAAATTTCAAATGAGGGTTCCAGTTCATATTTAT
>CAZVYR010000442.1:0-2644 GCA_964631555.1 uncultured Leptospirales bacterium | reverse complement strand
TCCTGCTCGCATGCAATGAGGGTATACTTCTTTTAAGCAGGAATGCAGGTGAAACATGGGAAAAGAAAAAATTCCACGATGAGAACTTTAACACGATCAATTTTATTGACAATATGAGAGGATACGCCGCTGGGGCCAGAGGAATATTTATTTCGACAAATGACGGCGGGAATAACTGGCGCAAACAGATACTTTCAATCAGTAATATCAATACATTACTTGTTAAAAACAATGTAATATGGGTATTCGGCGATAACGGGATGTCCCTCAGATCAGAAGATAAAGGTAAAACATGGGTAGGAGAAAAAGGAAAGAGCGTTATATTATATATAACAAATTTCCTCGCTCCATTCGTATATATATGGTTATTGTTTTTATTGATCTATATGTTTTTTCCCAATACCAGGGTACCGTTTAAAGCCGCTGCGCTCGGAGCTGCATTCACAGGTTCAGTATGGGTAATTTTTATATTATTATTCGAGGTTTACATAAAAGGATTCGCTAAAAGCAGCCTAGCGATCTACGGTGCTCTTGCAGCTATCCCTTTATTCCTGCTGATGGTTTACACGTCCGTACTGATCGTACTTTACGGTGCTGAAGTCTCGTTTACCATTATGCACCCTCACACCTATCGCAACTTAAAAAAGTCCGTAAAACGTGAAAAAGAAATTACACTCTATCATGGAATATCAGTATTACATTTTATTTATAAAAAATTTGAAACCGGTAAAGGCCCTTCGGGCAGTAATGAACTTCTGAAATTAACTTCAAATAATAATGAAGAGCTGATATATTTTCTTGATATTTTTAAAAAAGAAGGCCTGGTCGACAACACAAAGGACGGCAATCTCGCGCCTGCGAATTCCTCTAAAAACATATACTTACTTGATGTAATAAATCTGATTCATGACGTAAGTTTGTCCGTTCCCGGAATAATTCCAAAAAAGGATAAGTTAAAAAAATACATGGATGGTGTCTTTACCAGGATGAAAAAGTCGAAAGAAGAAATAATTAAAGATCTGAAACTTTCTGATTTAATTGAGCGCACGTAATATTGTTTCTATACTGGTTTTGCGATAAAATCATCTATATTAACAGAAAAAGTCAGTCAAGATGAATAAATAATTAGTCATGATTCCCTAACGCACTACATATATAAAAACAAAGCGAATCAAAATCACGTCGCCTTCAACCTCTTCAGGCACCTTGCCGAAGGTCTTTGACAGTCTGACAGCATCAAGACATGAATTATCAAGCGGCACATTCCCCATTGATTCCACAATGCCCACGTCGAGGATATCTCCCTCCCTGTTCATAGTAAAATATAATTTTACTAACTGATTGGGAATAGCCATTATTCTCAGCCTGCCCGGCGTATAACTCCCTGTTACAGAATCAAAGCCCACTATTACGGAATTAGCCAGGAGAGGTGGAAACCAATGGCTTGCTATCTTGTCTTTCATTTCTTTAAAATAATGGAAAGGTTTGAACTTTAAAGTGTTAAAAGAAAAAGTACCGTCATTGGAATAGAAAATGGAATTGTCTTTCTGAAAGCTGTTCTTATCAGGTATCCTGGTAAACTCATCAATACCTTTCCTGCCCAAAAGACTGCTGACCTGCTGCTTAATCAGTCTGATAATAAGCTCCGTATTATCAGTTATTAAAATACCGGTCTTGTCAGTACTCGTACTGTCGCCGGGCAGAATATCGCCGGATTTCCCCCCTTTTTTTAGTGCGAAATCCCTGTAGTTATTTAGCCAGTGATCCCCCTTTTCCTTTGTTATATATCCTTTTGCTGAAGAATCCTTTTCCGACAGCAGAGTTGTTTTGTCGATGATCTTTTTATTATCCTCGTTAATATTTACGATGATATCCCTGCCGGTACCCGGTTTCTCCAGTACACTTTTGATCTTTATAAAGTTATCATATACAGGCAACATTATTCCAATTGCGAGAATAACATGAAGAAAAAATGATATAAACAATACCAGGGAAAATTTTATTTCAGCTTCTTTTTCCATTTTAATGCTTCTTTCTCTCTGCCGGCAGAAGTAATCTCCATAACATGTCTTAAAAGTTCTTTATGGGTCCCGGTAAACTCCACGCCCCTTCTTTGCGTCTGAATTCTGCATGTGTCAATAAAATCTTCGAAACTGAAATAATCTTTGATCTCGTTATCTACAAACCATGAAAAAGACGGAATATTATTCGGGCATAATTTCCCGGAATGCAGCAACATTGCCCCTACCCCTATACTGGCTCCGGTGCTAATGAGCGTTCCTATACTTGTCTTTGAGAAATCACCGATAAAGGAACCGACTTTAATGCTGTCTGTTTTGGTGTATTTATCCGGAATATAAACCAGAACATTACTGTAATTATTTTTCAGATCGCTGTTAGTTGTCATAGCCCCAAGGTTTACCCATTCTCCTATATATGAATGTCCGATAAATCCGTCATGATACTTATTGGAATACGAATGGAAAACAGATTCTTCAATTTCACCGCCTATTCTGCAGTAATCCCCGAAAGAGCACCCCTCCCTTATCTTCGCGCCGAGCACAACGCAATTGTGGCCTATATAGCACGGACCTTCGATCCTTGTAAAAGAATTTATTACTGTCCCTTCTCTTATGACAACCGG
>CAZVYR010000441.1:0-2652 GCA_964631555.1 uncultured Leptospirales bacterium | reverse complement strand
ACCCAGGAATCCTGTTGATGCACAGTTCAGCATCCCGTGGGGAGTTGCAACTGCAATTGTGCAAAAAGAAGTCGGACTGAAAGATTTTACAGAAGCGGCTATTAAGAACAGGGATATACTGTTACTCACCTCCAAAATGAACATACAAAAAGATCCCTCGCTAAACAGGTCAGACAGGATCGAACCCACAAGAGTTGAAATAAAATTAAAAAACGACAATATTTATTCGAAAGAGGTTGCAAATCCCCTGGGGAGTATGGAAAGGCCGATGTCTTTTGACGATTGCGTGGAGAAGTTCGGGGATTGCGCGAAGGATGTAAGCGAGAAGAATCGTAAAAAGGTAGTAGAGCAAATCGCACGACTTGAGGAAGTCAAGAATATAGAAAATCTATTGGCATTGTTAAGTTTTGATTAGTTTTAATTATTTATTAATTGAGGAGGTATGGTGATACATCCGGCAGAAGTCAGTGAAAAGATAAAAAAAACTATTTTACTTAACGTAAATGGGAAAAACTATGAATTGCTGATTGGCGATTCAATGAGTGATGTTAAATCATCTCATACGCTTGCATATACTCTCAGGGAGACTCTGAAACTAACTGGTACAAAGCTTTCATGTGACAACGGAGCATGCGGCAACTGTACAGTGATTATGGACGGGAAGGCAATCCCTTCCTGTGCTGTGTTAACTATTGAATGCGATAAAAAAGAAATAATCACTATCGAAGGCCTGAGGAATGAAGATACCGGCAGGCTTGATCCTCTGCAGCAATCATTCATCGATCATAATGCATTTCAATGCGGTTTTTGTACACCCGGCATAATTATGAGTGCAAAAGCACTCCTGAACGAAAATCCGCAGCCGACAGAACAAGAAGTAAAGGACGCTCTATCAGGTAATTTTTGCAGATGTATCAGTCATTATCAGGTGATAGACGCTGTTATGGCTGTATCAGGTAAGAGGGATTAAGTGTATGAAAACCGAATACAGACATGTTGGAAAAGCAACTCCCAGGACAGATTCAAGGCAGATAGTTTCAGGAGAAGCAAAGTTCATTGATGATATAAAGTTTCCCGACCTGCTTTATGGTAAGGTCTTGAGAAGTCCTCATGCCCACGCAATTATTAAAAGTATTGATACCTCAGGAGCTGAAAGGTTGAAGGGTGTTAAAGCTGTTATAACCTGGAAGAATGCTCCGGACTGGAAATTCGGCACTCCTACCATCTTTTACCTGCTGTCGCAGAAAGTCAGATATGTCGGAGATGCTGTTGCTCTTGTCGCCGCAGCAGATGAAGAAACTGCTGAAGAAGCAGTAAGACAGATCAATGTGGAATATGAAGTTTTGAAATCTGTTTTTGATCCTGAAGAAGCTGTCAAACCGGGCGCTCCCCTGCTGTATGATGAATTACCTGGAAATACCCTCCCTCCGGGAGACCCTATTTTAGGACCCAAGTCGCTTACTGAGATCGTAATGGGAGATACTGAAAAGGGCTTCGCGGAAGCAGATGTTATATCAGACGGAGTATTCAGTTATGATAAATTCCCGAATCCTCTTCCCCCGGAATCTCCGGGAGTAGTAGCTTTATGGGAGCATCCTGATAATGTGACGGTATGGGTCTCTACTCAGGCAGTGTACTTGAATAAAATAATACTTTCATCTATATTCGGTGAGAATGTGGAAGTCAGGACAATAGGGGGGCCCTGCGGAGGAAGTTATGGGTCCAAGATCATGTCGTGGCAGATTCAATGTTATGCTGCTGCACTCAGTAAGGCAACAGACCAGCCGGTAAAGGTTGTATTTACGAAAGAAGAACATTTTGCTGCATTTGTACTTAGGCCTACTGCACGTTTAAATGCAAAAGTCGGGATGAAGAAGGACGGAACAATAACTGCTATTGCGGGGAAATGGCTGCTTGATACAGGTTATTATTCAATGACTACACAGGCGCAAATAGCTGTTGGCTGCGGCGAGGCCCAGCTTGCTGTCCGGTGCCCGAACTGGGATGTAAGGCCGGTTATCGTCTGCACCAACAGAAATGCCTCAGGCATTGTGAGGGGTTTTGGTGGTCAGGAGTTGAAATGTGCACTTATCCCTTTGTTAAGTCTTGCAATGGAAAAGGCAGGTCTTGATCCTTTTGAAGTATTAAAAAAGAATGCCGTTAAGCCGGGAGACGGTTATTTTTGGCGTGATGCCAACTGGTACGTGTATCGCGGACCGGATTTTACGCCTGTAATGGATAAAGGAGCCAAGGCATTCGGATGGAAGGAAAAGTGGAAGGGCTGGTTGAAGCCGACTTTGATAAATGGAAATAAACGCGTTGGAGTCGGTGTCGGGTTCCATGGTAATGCGGATGTCGGTGAAGATCTGTCAGAAGCATATGTTCGCCTGAATCCCGAAGGGAGTGCAATGATCTATTCCAGTGTTACGGAACACGGTACAGGGCAGCGCAGTAATTGTGCCAGGGTTGTAGCTGAGGTACTTCAGATGCCAATGGAAGCAATCAAGATTTCTCCCAGCGATACCCTTATTACTCCTGTGGAATGGGGCCCTGCCGGTTCCAGAGGTACGTACGCTATATTAAGTGCTGTTATCTCAGCAGCAGAGGATGCAAAAAGAAGGTTATTTCAGTATATTGCACCTATGCTTAAAG
>CAZVYR010000440.1:0-2661 GCA_964631555.1 uncultured Leptospirales bacterium | reverse complement strand
CGAGTGTTCTGAGCGCAGCGAAGAACGTATCGAGACAACCACAGCAGCAAACAAATAAAAAAATCTAACGGAGGTAATTATCATGGCAAAAGCAGAATTAAGCGTATTGTTATCGGATTTAAGAAGAAGGATAGGCAACGTGGTATTTTCCAAATGGAAAGACACAAACTACGTAAGGGAGTATGTAAAATACTCAACAGGCAACACAGAAAAGCAGCTTGCGGTAAGAAACGCGTTCTCAATTCTCGTGTTCATCTGGAAACACGGCGGAAGCGCCATGCAGGCAACATGGAACAGCTATGCTGGTATCAGCAATCTCAACATGACAGGCTTCAACGCCTTCATGCAGGCCAACATGTCAAAAGTACTCGGCGACGAAGCAATAGAGCTTTTCAAACCCATGGGAGAAGACGAGCTTCTTTCTCTCGAAGCGGACTACGATCCGCCTACAGGCGAGATAGTGTGCAGCTTCAATCATGCAGAAAGCCTTGCAGACAAACACGTGATCTTCTTTACCCAGAGAGTGATCGAAGGCAAAGTCACGAATGAAGTCTTCATTCACGAAGCAGGCCAGAACCCTGCAACACCGTTCAGCATAACAGGCCTCGATCCGGGCGCTGATTATTACGTGTACGCGATAGTCACAGACAGCGACTACGCAAATGCGACACTAGTATCGTCTGCCCAGTCTATGCTGGCAACAGCAGGCGTATAAACCTTGTCCAACGTAATTCATAGAATGATGACCCCTCGCTCACAATGTTTTTTATTGCGGGCGAGGGGAATCTAAAAGAGGGCGTTCTCTGTGTCTACTTTTTTATAGCAGCCACCCTAACCGCTTCATAATACCGGGTATCCGGTATTAGTCCGCTTCAAATCCTAACTCTATTTCCAGCGCTTCTTTTTTATCACTATCAGCCACCCATTTTTTACATATTTACTTCTTTTTCAATAGCTCGTTCTACAAGTTTATTGAGTGATATATTACGTCTTGCGGCTTCCTCAACCGCAGCTTCATGCAATTCATTTGAAATACGAACGCTGAATTTCCCTGAAAACGGAGGTTCAGGTGACTCCCCTTCTTCTTTTTTAAATTGAATATAATCATCAACAGCGCCCCTGAAATCTTTTTCTAATTCTTCGGGAGTTCTTCCTTCAAAAGAAATTCCATCTTTTGATATATTTACAACCTTCCCCCAAAAAATTTTATCCTTATCGTCATATCTGACTTCTCCGATATATCCTTTATATTTCATGGTTTCACTCCTGTGCTTATTAAAAATTCTTTTATTATTCTTACTGCATATTGCTTAATTTCACTTTGAGGATGTGGCTTATGAATAACCTGATACTTTAGGTCCGACGGTGTTGGAATTGTAAAGACTGCCTTTAATGTTTTCCTTTGTTTGTTGTTCATTGTCATTCCTTGTTTTTATAGTGTCAAAAAATGATACCATCTGTCAATAATTATTCCATATTTTTTTATGTAACCATTGCTTTGAAAGCATTTAATGAGAATAACATCCTGTAAAATCTCTTGCTTCGCTTTTAATCTTTTTCTAAATTTTAATTCATTCAGGATTTGACTAAGTATAAGGTTCCTGATCAGTAACCATACTGTATTATTAATTGTTTTTTTGTCCTTTGTACAAATTGCTACTGAACCTTTTAGGGTAACTTGAACATTCCATCTTTTGCCTACTTTAAAATAAAAAACACCCGACATTCTTATGCCGGGTGTTATACTGCTTTATTGCGATGTAAATACTGCAAGAGCGCTAAAAGTCTTAAATCTAATATATTTCTCTCAGCCACCCATTTTAATAATATAACATCCCCGGTCTTCAAGGCTGCGGGTTGTTTTATTATATTCGTATCAGTACTCAATAATATATCAAACGGCTTTTTCCAATCTATAATTTCTATAACTGCATTTCTCCCGTCAAAGCGAATCCAGTCCGGGGTCAGTCTATATATTCTTTTGTTTTTCCCATCAATCATTAATAAATATAGAACCATTTGGACTCTTGCAGGGTCTAATATGTAAATTAATCAAGTTGCCTCACTTTTTTATTTTGGAAATTATCGTTAGATCGATAAAATGATCTGATTCTAATAAATTTCAAGGTAACAGGATGTTACCAAAGCCGCTTCATACAGGAGGTATGCATAAGCGGCGTGAAATTTATTAGAATCAGATCATTTTATCGATAATCTTGATATTCTTAGCAGAAAAAGTCAGCCAACTTGAATAAATTAAATATCGGTTTGATATACAACTTAGAATTGATGTTGACTATAAGGGAATTACAACTGTATACTATTTACGATAATCAAGAATATGCGGATAAAAGAAGGCACCCTATTCATGCTTAAACTCGAAAACATTACCAAACAATACAAAGATCAGCAGGTTTTGAAAGGAGTATCCCTTTCTCTCGATGAGAATGAAATGATCAGTATTATGGGTAAATCCGGCACAGGCAAGAGCACCCTGCTTGGGGTGATAAGCGGACTTGTCAAACCTGATACAGGGAGTATTCTTTTCCAGGGGAAGGATATTACCTCGTTCGGCGAAGAAGATCTTGCAGCATTCAGACTTGCAAATATCGGAATAGTCTTCCAGGACTTCAAACTTATTCCGTCATTGTCTGCATACGA
>CAZVYR010000439.1:0-2671 GCA_964631555.1 uncultured Leptospirales bacterium | reverse complement strand
CTTGAAGGCAAAGTCACGAACGAAGTCTTCATTCACGAAGCAGGCCAGAACCCTGCATCGCCGTTCAGCATAACAGGCCTTGAGCCCGGAGCAGAATACTACGTGTACGCGATAGTCACAGACAGCGTATACGCAAACTCGACTGTAGTATCGTCTGCTGTTTCTATGCTCGCAACAGCGGGGGTATAATCATATCCCTTATGCTGGTCCAGCACTTTCCAATGTCATTCATAAAATGACGCCCCCCTCGCCCGCAATGTTTTTTATTGTGGGAGAGGGGGGACTAAAGGGGGGTGAGGGCAATGCAACAGCAGTCGAGGGGATTTCTTTGCCGGCCTTACACAGGCCGGCAGCCAAATCCCGCTTACAGTATTTATGTTGATTCTCTTTATACGTGCAATTGGAGTCTTTTAAGATATTTCAATATCATACTTATCCAGAAGCCCTGGTATGCCGGCAAAGGAAAATTTGGCTTTCTTAATTCTGTTCCTTTCAGGATCAATCGAATATTCAAAAGAGGTACGAAAGTCTGCTTTTTCAAGATTGGTTTTTTCAAATACCGCCCTTGTTAAATCACAATTATCAAAAACCGAACCGCTCAAATCGCATTCGGTAAAATCAGCTTCACGAAGTTTTGAATCTTTAAACGTGGTCTTTTTAAGCTTGAGTTTATAAAAAGAAGTATGATCCATAGTGCAATTATCAAAACCGACGGATAAGCCGAAGCTATTGCAGTTTTCAAAATCAAGTCCCAGCATTTTGCAATTCCCGAAATGAATTTTCTGAAAACCCGTCTTTGTCAGATCAGCCAGGCTCAGGTTGCAGTTCTCAAACCCGCATTCCATAAAATTTATATTTGCCATGTCAGAATTTGAAAAATCACAGCTTATGAACATACAATGTTCATATTGTCCTTTAGTCAGAGGATTTTGTGTGAACCCGATACTATCAAAAGTCTTGTCTTCTATATATTCCTGATCCATTATTTTATCAATGTGCCTTCTATGTTGTTATCTCAAAAATCCCTCAGGATAAAACAACCGGTCACCCGGCTGCTCTCTTCCATATTCCTGCGAGCTGGCTTTCCACGAAAGGCTCGTCAATATTGCCCGCTTGTACCAGGTCTTGACCGCACTTTCTTTATCCACTCGTCAGTCTATTTCAAGACAGTCCGGAATTATCCAATGAGTCGTCTGAATTTTACAAACTGTCTCTGAATTATTATCCTATTCCGGCATCTTTACATCCTTCATGACTTCCGAAGCCGGTTTCCCCTGTATTCCCCAATGGGTTTTTGGTATTTCATAAATTATTACTTCTACTGCCTGGGCCGGGACTCCCATATCGGTGAATACTTTTGTTACTCCTTGAATAACAGTTTTCGCGTTTTTTTCTCCCCAGCCCTCCCATACATTGACTGATACACTCGGCATTTAATTTTCCTCCTTTATTTAAATAGTTTTTAATTTGCAGTATATTGGGCTAAGCTGATTTGCTTATCCAATAAGATTAAGCATATTTTACATTTAAAAACCGGGAACTGAGATCCCAGAGCTGAAGAGCTAATTCCCTGTCTCCGGCTTTCCGGATAACGTCTCTCATCTTTTGCATGTTGAAATATTTGCCGTTAACTCCCTCCAACTCAGAAGCAGTTGCCAGCCGGACAGGTGCTATCGCGCCTTTTTCAGGTGTCCCCAGGAAATGTTTTAGCATCCTGAGAATCCATCCGGAAACTCCTGTTGTATCTCCCAGCTTTGTCCGGATCACTCCGGGATGGACAGCATTGACAGTGACTCCGCTGCCGTCTATGCGTCTTGCAAACTCCAGTGTAAATAAAATATTACATAGTTTGGAATTTGCATAAGTTCTGAATCTGCTGAAGTCTTTCCCATACGGGGTCTTATCCGGATCCAGCCTGCCGAAGATATACAATCCTGCATTGACATTTACGATCCGGGAAGGAGGATTTTGCCTGAGCCTTTCCAGCAGAAGATTGCTCAGTATAAAAGGTGCAATATGATTGACCATAAAGGAGGTCTCCAGGCCGTCTGCATTGATTTCACATTTGTCTTTCCATACCCCGGCGTTGTTTATGAGCACCTGAATTCCGGGATATCTGTCAAGCAGGGTTTGGGCCAGGTTCCGGCATCCCTCAATAGTGCCCAGATCGCCGGTAACCAATTCGACTGCATCGTTCCGTGTGTCCGTCTTTATCTCTTCAAGAGCGGCCTTACCTTTTTCAGGATCGCGGCTTATAATTACAACATGATACTTTTCTTTCGCAAGTGACCGCGCGATCTCTTTGCCGATACCCGAATTCCCGCCCGTTACAACGCAGGTTCTTTTCTTATTCACAGATTTCACCATAAGATTCAGATCCACGGTCAGATATTCTCTTTTCTCATTCTTTTAAGAATCCTTACGATTTCTGATGATTTGTCAAGATGAAAACAAGCATATCCTGCCTGACTTTTATAATGTTTGCGTGCTCGCTATTCTGAATTGCAAACATTATATTTGCCTAATAATAAATACTCATATTGACTGAGTTAGTATAATCTAGAATATCGCTGAATAGCTGAATTAGTTTAATTTTAATAAATTTCAAAGCAACAAGGATGTTGCTTTAGCCGCAAAGGACATGGATGGACTATTTGCGGCGTGAAATTTA
>CAZVYR010000438.1:0-2676 GCA_964631555.1 uncultured Leptospirales bacterium | reverse complement strand
TTATAACAGCTTCTCTTACCTCGGTGTACTCCTTTATCTGGTCATCTTTTCTGGGAATAATCGATCTTGAACGCAGTAAATACATACTTTCTAAAAAAAGTCATCTTGAAATTACGAGGGATTGTGCAATAGGGATATTATCAAGAGGTATTTTAACTCATTTAAATAAATGTGGATAATATTTATGAAGAACCGGTAAATTACCCGTGTTTTTTATTCTGAATTATTCAGCGATAGTTTTTAATAATTGTTATATATAGTAAAATCTTTTACTTAATAAAGGGATTGACTAAAAAAAAGTGCCTTTTTAATTTTATGCGGGATTGATGTAATTGTGAATCCCCGTTTTTAATCTGAAATTGGGTATCTTTATAAGGTTTTTTTAATTTGTTGTTCTCTCTGAAAAAATATTAAAAGTTAAATTATAAATACGTACCCATTATTAATGCCATCTGTTTTCAACACTATTGTAAATTATCGTTAAAATTTTATATAGACCAGACAATACTTATAAAGTTGAAACACTTAAATTATTCGATGCACTTTAATTTTAATCTTCAAATGTTTTTACAGGAATATTAAACTATCTGAAAAAAATAGTCTCCAGATGTTTAATAGTGAGACGTACATCCTTTTAGGCCGGGAGCTATGCCCGGCTTAGTTAAAGCCGAACAAAGCGATTATTAAAAATATTTAAAATTAGGAAGGAGGTTATTCAATGGATGTGGATGTAAAAGCTAAATTATCCGGAATTGTTGGGGCAAAAAATTTCTCTGATAATCCAGCAGATTTAGAAGCTTATTCCACCGATCTCAGTTATTATCCTGCAGGATTGCCGAACTATGTTGTTAAACCGGCAAACTCCGAGGAAGTATCGGCTGTAATAAAGTTCTGTAGTGAAAATAGTATACCGGTCGTACCTTGCAGTTCGAAGGTTCATTTTTACGGAGCTACTATTCCCAAAGAGGGTGGAGTGATGCTTGATCTGTCCAGGATGGATAAAATTTTTGAAATCGATGCTGACAACAGGCGTGTAAGATTCGAAGCCGGTGTTACATGGGAGAAACTTACCAAAGACCTTGAGAAGGAGGGATTCAGAGTAATTATGCCACTTGCACCTCCTGCCGAGCGTTCTGTATTAACAGATTTTATGGAACGCGAAGAGCCTACCAATCAGGTTTATGATTATGGCGAGCCTCTTGAAGCGATGGAAGTAGTATGGCCAACAGGCGAAATATTCAGGATGGGTTCTGCGAGTGTTGACGGTTATCCTGATTCTATGTCAAAAGGAGCTAATCCTTCAGGTCCCGGTCTTGATTTTTACAGATTTTTTCAGTGTGCCCAGGGAACAATGGGTGTTGTAACATGGACAAACTTAAAGATTGAGTCCATTCCAAGGATAGATAAAATATTATTTGCTCCCCTGGAAGACCTGAATTATGGAATTGATTTTCTGTACCGCATTCTTCCCAGAAGAATAGGCCAGGAAGTGTTGCTGTTAAATAATGTTGATCTTGCAGCATTGATATCTGAAAATCCTGATGATTTTGAAAAATTGCAGGCTACACTTCCGACATGGACTCTGATACTGGTAATAAGCGGACTTTTAAGAAGACCTGAAGAAAAGATCGCTTATGAAGAGAACTTTCTGAAGCAGGTTATTTTAAACGAGTTCCCTGATCTGCATCTGGATGAGAATATCCCCGGATTCCCAGGTTTGAGAAAGAGACTTTTACCAATACTCCGCCAGCCATGGCCAGCCGGCAAAACGTACTGGAAGAATGCCTATAAAGGCGGATGTCAGAATCTCTTTTTCCATGCCAGACCAATGCTTGCACAGCAGTATATCTCTATAGTTGAAAATATAGCTGCACAATATGGTTACCCGATTCAGGAGATCGGCATGTATATACAGCCAATAGAGCATAATCGTGCCTGTAGAATCGAATTCAACTTTTTCTATGATCCGGACAGCGAATCAGAAAAAGCCGTTATACGAGCATTGTATAATGACGCAGCAAAGGAATTGCTTGCAGAAGGAGCTGTTTTTACGAGGCCATATGGTGACCTGGCACCAATAGTATATGATAAAGCCGCCAATTATGCTATGACGCTTAAAAGGCTGAAAAAGGTATTTGATCCGAATAATATTATGAATCCAGGCAACCTGTGTTTTTAAGGAGGAGGAAAAAATGGATAGTAAAAATGAAGGAAAAGTAAGATATTACAAACCAAAGGCTGATGTCAAACTTGATATTGAAGATATTCAGAACTTTGTTTATGATATGAGCAGATGTATCAAATGCAAGGGTTGTACATGGGTAGATCATACATATATGCCTGGTGCTAAGTTTATGACTCGCTGCCCGAGTGCAACAATGTATGAATTTGATGCATACGGCGCATATGGGAAGCTGAGAATCGGTCATGCTATGGCTGAAGGCAAGCTTGACTGGAATGAAAAAGCTCTTGAAATAATGTATGCATGTACTCTATGCGGCGCATGTGACGTGGGCTGTAAAAGAAATCTTGACCTTGAGGTTGAACTGAGCCTTGAAGCTTTAAGAGCCAAGGCAGTTAAAGACGGAAAGGGACCGATGCCCGCACATAAGAAGATCGCGGAAAATATTGCAAAGACCAATAACTTTTACGGATCAAGCAAGAGCAGGATCGAAT
>CAZVYR010000437.1:0-2685 GCA_964631555.1 uncultured Leptospirales bacterium | reverse complement strand
AATAGGCACCGCATATATACTCAGGGATTTCTGCATCCCGTGGTCTGAACAAACGAATTGTCTTGTGTGCGAGGAAATGTGCCCCACAAGAACAAAAGCGATCATCTTTAAAGAAGAACAGCTTACAGATAAAAGAGGCAGGAAAGTCCGAGTAAAACTCCCGTATGTACTGCCGGACATCTGCATAGGATGCGGTATATGCGAAAACAAATGCCCAGTGCAGGGAGAAGGCGCAATACAGGTGCACAGACCCAGGAACCTGTCCCTGAACGCTCCAGGCTCTTACAGTGGTTCTTGAAATATCCTTTCTTTAACCACTTATCTCCCGTGCGAATTAAATATCCGTGCCCGAATGCGTCTTTTTATAAGGCATAAGCACAGAATTATCTTCCGGATATTAATTCTCTTTAATCCGGAAGGAACTCTCTCAATCGCTATTTCACGATACCCCGAAAAATTTTTTCAGGAGGCCTGCGCTCAGGCACGTAAACATGCTCAATAGAGCCCTCATTCCATTCCTTTGAAACATACAGCCCGCAAAAACAGCTGCCGTATTCTTCCACGTCCGGAGCGCGGTAAACGCACGGGCAGATAATATCCCTGTCAAGGTCCTTGTCGCCCCCCCCTGCAAGACGGCATGGGCAGGCCATATAACCGTAGCGCTCCTTATTAACAAGCAGGCTCTCCAGGAGCTGTAAAGTCATATCTTTATCTTTATTGAAGTAATACCCCTTCGGCTCCTGAATTTTCTTTAATGTTTCAAATAATTCCTTGGCAGTCATATTCCTAGAACCTCCTTGATCCTGTCTTTTCTAAAGCCGACAATAACCTCTTTGCCGAAAACCAGTGTCGGGAAGGATACTGCAGGGTTGACCTCCCTGACCTCCTTAACGATCTGATCACGCTCCTCCCCCTTGAGCTTATCAACGTATATGCAGTCATAATCCACGTTAGACTCATCCAGAAACTCTCTCGCATTCCTGCAGTGAATGCACGTACTCAGCGCGTATAACTTAAGCTTTTCGCTCATCTTTTTCTCCTTTTAAAACCTGTGTATTAGAGTTGTTGCATTTCTCCTAAAATATAAGGATTTTCCCCCGCCTGCGGCAGGGAAAAATAAGTTTTGCAACAAGTGTATTATATATATTAATAACAAATATTTATTAATAAAGCTATTTATTTTAATACTTATTCAATATTCGCGAATAATCCATCGGAAGATTCTCCGGCTTTTTCAAAATTAGCTATCGATGCCCCAACCAGCCTTACTCTGCGTACTCCTGCCTCTGTTTTATTTACAAGCAGCTTTTCCGAAAGAGTATAAACCTCGTCAATACTGTCTGTATAATGATCAATTGTACAGCTTCTCGTTATCTGAGTAAAATCGGCATACTTTACTTTTATTGTTACTGTTTTTCCTCTGGTCCCAGCCTTTTGTAATCTATTGCAAATCCTTTCAACCTGTGAAAAAAGAGCCTTCTTAATTTCTCTCGTATCACCGTAATCCACTTCAAAGGTAATCTCTGCTCCTATCGACTTTGCTTCCCTGTGAGTCACAACCGGCCTGTCGTCCATTCCCCGTACAAAGAAATAAAGCGCTTTACCGAACTTCCCCAGCATGCGGCCAAGACTTTCCATATCATATCTTTGCAGGTCGCCGCATGTCCTCAGGCCCATACTGTTAAGCTTTGCACCTGTCACTCTCCCGACTCCCCATATTCTGCATAGATCAAGATCCTTCATAAAATTATCAACGTGATGAGGCTTTATTACGAACAGCCCGTCCGGTTTCCTCTCTTCCGAAGCTATTTTTGCCAAAAGCTTATTGGAAGCCACCCCTGCAGAAGCAGTCAGGCCAAGCTCGTCTTTTATACGCTTTTTTAAAGACAAGGCAATCTCAGTCGCTATTGATATATGCTTCTTATTCTCAGTAACGTCAAGATAAGCCTCATCCAGTGCAACAGGCTCTATAAGATCGGTATAATCTTTATACATCCTGTATAGCTGCCGGGAAACGAGCCTGTATTTGCTGAAATCCGGATTTACAATGACCAGGCTTCTGCAAACAAATACAGCTCTGCTCATGGGCATTGCGGAATGTATCCCGAACTTCCTTGCTTCGTATGACGCAGCAGCAACGACCCCTCTCCTCTCAGGACTGCCGCCCACAACAACCGGCTTTCCGCGAAGTTCCGGGTTGTCCCTTTGCTCTATTGAAGCATAATAGGCATCCATGTCTATATGAATGATCTTTCTTATCACCTTTAATAAAACCGAATCATTCCAGGATATTTAATACTGCATCCAGCACATCCGCGGGCAAGATGTCCATCATACATGAGAAGTGCTCTTCCCTGCACTTTTGGCTGCCATGCCTTCCGCAAGGCCTGCATGCCATTGACTTGTTTTCAACTAGCACAGACCTTTCGGCCAAAGGGCCGAATCCGAAGTACGGCGTTGTAGCACCGAATATTGCCACTGTCGGGATGTTCATGGCTGAAGCTATATGAAGTGGTGCGGAGTCATTCGTTACAAGAAGCTGTGATTTACCGATGGCAACCGCTGATTCAAGCAGGGTAAGTTCACCTGCAAGATTAAACACATTTTTAAATACAAGAGAATTGCACAACTCCCTGTCTTCCCTGCCGCCTATGAGAATAATCCCTATTCCCTGCCTGTCCAGCT
>CAZVYR010000436.1:0-2698 GCA_964631555.1 uncultured Leptospirales bacterium | reverse complement strand
TTTGAGATAAGAAAAATCTGAAGGTCATTATATCAATACTGTTAAATTTTGATTTGAAGAGTTTATATACATATGCTCAGGGTATCTGATATCTGCAAAAGCTTTCCTCAGAAGAAAGGCATGGTTTTATCCGGCATATCTTTTGTAATTAATAAAGGCGAAGCTGTCGCGCTGGTTGGAGAAAACGGTGCAGGCAAAACTACCCTGATCAGGATATTATCATTGATCTTAAGGCCCGATAAAGGATATATCTCTCTGAATAATATAAAATTCGATGAAGACTCAGGATACATTAAAAGTAAAACAGGTACATTGTTTTCCGGAGAAGGATCCCTTTATGATCGCCTGAGCGCGAGAGAAAATATCTTATATTGCGCTCAGCTAAACGGCATACAAAAAGCCAAATACAACGAAACGCTTGAAATGCTTGTTGATGAACTCTCTATTTCAGATTTTCTGGACGACAGAGTTTCGACGTTTTCCAGGGGAATGAAACAGAGGACTGCAATCGCGCGCACCCTGATAACTGATCCGGACTTTATAATGCTTGATGAGCCGTCCACAGGCCTGGATATCATAGCGGCAGGTTCCGTAAAAAGAATAATTACAAGACTCAAAGCCAGCGGCAAAACCGTGTTATTCTCGAGTCATAATATTGATGAGATTTTCAGCTGCGCGGACAGGATTATTATTATACATAAAGGTAAGATCAACTGCGATAAAAACGTTAAATCCTTTGATTCAGAACATGGAAAAGATCTGAGTTTTTATATGAATGAATAATATGAAGCTTGCTATAATTATTAAAAAGGAACTCCTTGATCAGATACGCGATAAACGCACTTTAATTGCCGCAATACTAATGCCTGCTGTTATTGTTCCACTTCTGCTTTTTTTAACATCACAGGATATGTCAAATGATAAGTTAAAGGCGCCGATGAGAATTATCCTTCAAAATAACGAGAGTCATTTAAGGGGCATTATCCTTAAAGCATTCAGTGATACGAAATTTATCAATTCAGACACGCCTTCAGAAACAATGCTGAATGGCAGAGCCGATCTGCACATACAAGTTATAAGATCCGGCGAAAAGTATAAAACCCTGACTATTTATTATGATTCCGCCAGGAGGGTTTCAGCGCTTTCATATTCCAGGATTATTGGTTTTCTTAAATCATATTTTAAAAGAACTGAAATCGCGGCCAATGATTTGCGAATAACTTCATTGACAATCCGCAGCGAAAAAGAAAACAGAACTCTCATAACGCTGTCTTTTATATTACCTATTTTTCTTATGGTATTCGCCGCGTCTTCGGCAACGTCCAGTGTAATTGATATGACTTCAGGTGAAAAGGAACGTTCAACTATTGAGACTCTTCTTAGCTGCAATATATCCCACACAACAATTATCCTTGGTAAAATATTTGCCGCGTCAATAATAGGATTTACCTCGGTTCTATCCTTACTATGCGGTTTGATCATAAGCTCACAAATTTATCCCAGGATCACAGGAGGATTATCATTACTGGAATTTTCCGGCTTAACAAATTTATGCTTAATGATAATAATGACTTTTCTGTCCGTTCTTCTTTTTTCTGCTGCCGGAATGGCTATTGGACTGTACGCGAAATCCGTTAAAGAAGGAACTATACTGACACTGCCTGTGATTGTTCTGAGCTCTGCTTTATCAAGCGGACTTATCGCCAGCGATCCCTTTATATTTAATACGTTTTACCTTCTGATACCGATATTAAATTTTTCGTATTTAATACGTTCAGTAATTTATAACCACCATAATACTATATTAATAATGATCTCTGTTTTTGTTAACCTGGCTTACGCGTTTTTATTTTTGATTATAAGCGGTTATTTGTTAAGAAGAGAAACCGTTATTTTTAGGAGTTGACATAATAATTTAATTCGATATAATTTAATAAATTATTATTATAAATGATTCTATGGAGGTTTATATGGTTTACGGTCTCGTAGGTCTTCTGCTGGTTGTCCTTTTAGTAGTAGTAATAGTTAGATTAGTTTAATACTTTTACTAATTGCATAAAATAGTGCAGGCACATATTGCTTCTGTGCCTGATATGCCTCCGGGAATTTTCAAGGCCTTAATGCGGAGAAAAGCACCGGCTTTGGTTCGTATGATCCTCCATAATGGAATTGCCGCCCTGCCCGGCAAGCTGATTTTTTCTGCGCGGAAAACCCTCTTCCGGTCTTCCTATTACATATTTTATTTTAAATATTCTTTCATGAAAACGAATTGTGCGTACACCCTGGTTTAATACATTTAAAAAATCAATTTCTTCCTGAAGACCTTCATGGCAGCCACGTGAGACTTTACAGGCAGCAATTGCAATATTTTTAGTGAAAGTAACTTCCTCAGGCCAATTATATCTGCATATATATTTAAATGCTCCTGAAGGGATTATTTCTGCTGTATAAGAAGAAGTAATTACTTTCCTAACCTTCCGACACTGAGTATCAAAATTTAATTTTAAAGATTCTTCCTCTATTTCATTATTTCTCATAAGCCAGTCCAATGCCTCATCAAATTGGTCAGCATATAATGAATTACTTTCAAATACTAAAAGAGCGAATACGGTTATAAATAAACAGATTATCCTCGGCATGTTGTTGTTCTCCGGTTTCGGATATCCTGATGCTGGGTAATGATTTCGGTTTTGTAAAA
>CAZVYR010000435.1:0-2719 GCA_964631555.1 uncultured Leptospirales bacterium | reverse complement strand
AAATAATATTATTGCATTGCCATTGAATTTTCGTTATTATATGAATAATACTTATACTAGGATTAACTGATAATTTGGACAGTAAAATGGAGAAAAATAAGAATATCGATTTAGCAGATCGCCCAATTATATTCATTTAATTATAATAATACTTATATATTACCGATAATTATAAGGATTGAAAAATAATACTTATCTTAAGAATATTATTTATAAAATATCAATAGTAAGGATATTTAAATTGGCTATCGCAAAAGATATAATGACGAAAAAAATCATCACAATTAAAGAGAATACAAGTGTTCGTGATACGATTAAGTTGATATTAGAAAAAAGAATAAGCGGCATTCCTGTTGTGGATGATAATATGTTATTGGTGGGTATTATAAGTGAAAAAGATTTACTTCAGTTAGCTTTCTTCGGAAATATTGATGACGCTAAAGTGGCGGATCTGATGAGTAAAGATGTTCATACAATGCAGGAGGATACTGATCTTTTAGAGATATATGAATTTTTCACGCAAAACAATTATAAACGTGTTCCCATTCTATCCAATAATAAATTAGTCGGGATAATCAGCAGAAAGGACATGCTGAAGCACATACTTGATACTTAGGGTATGATTTTATAGGAGCTTATAAAACTTAGTATCTTTTTAGCTGTCATTACTGTGTTCCGGTTATTTATTGAATACAATGGTTCTTTGCAAGGTTTTTTATAGATACGGTCATAATAATTGCATGTTATATCCATTAGAAATTTATGAAATTGGTTGTTATCTATCCATTCGAGATACTGCCTCATTTTTGATGTACTGAATTTTTTATTAAGTAATTTCAGTTGTATTTTTACTTTTTCTTTTGCTATTATTCTATCTTCATCTGAACAACCGCACCCAAAGTAATCATGTTCAAGCCTGCTGATCTTGTTACTGACTGAACAGGTTATGTGGATATGATCCTCTCTTTCAAGACCTCTGATAACGCATGGGGGAAGGCTCAGATTCCAGATTCTTTTACTTTCATTCTCCGTCAGAAAGACAGGTATGTTATTGTCATTATCTGTATGAGATAGAATTTCCAGGAAGATATTTGTTTCAAACTGTTGTTGATCCTGAATTTTCTGGTTTCTTAACAGAAACCTGATTTCTCCGAATACTGATGAAGCATGTCCGGCGCATTTTTCCAGGTGAAGTACCGGGAACTGAGGGACATTTTTTTGTATATATTCGAGTATTTCGGACTTTCCTACTCCTGTTTCCCCGGACAGACTTATTACCGGAATAGTCTTATTATATAGGAAGTCCTGAACGGTTTTCCTAAAAGCTTTTTGTCCTCCATGCAATATGAATGATTTTATATTATATTTATTAAGCAGACTGGCAACGTATTTACTGCGTTGGCCTCCCCTCCAGCAATAAACTATAATTATTTTATCATGAGATTCTTTGATCAGTTCTTTGATAGTACTAATATAAAAATATTCTTTTTGCTGAGCGAAATAATACGCAAGGGACAATGCGCGTTTTTCTGAGTGCTGCTTATATATCAGGCCAACCTGATGACGTTCTGTATTATCAAGAATCGGAATATTTATTGAAAAAGGTATCGCGTTTTTCAAAAATTCTTTTTCTGAACGTACATCAATTATTGTATAGTCAGCAATGTTTCCTTTCATTTTTTTTAGGATTTGTAAAAAGTCGTGCTGAGCAATTTCTTTTATTGCTGGTACAAAGCTGTCAAAGTGGACGTCTTCCTGCAGATTATATTCAGATATTTTTTTTAGTAATTCCTGAAGTTCTTGATACTGGGATTTTTTTATTAAATTATTCATAATAATATAAAAGCCTAAACATCTTTTATAAATTGTCAAGAATTCCAATATTTATATTTTTTCTTCTGGGAGTCAAATTACCTAACCTTTTATTTTATTATTTACTCTTATTTTTAACTTGCGGTAAAAAAGTTAATCTGTTAAACTATGTATACAATTTGTTTTTATCTCCTCTTTTATGCAAAAGCACTTATCTTATTTAAAATGTTTATCATGTCATGCTGGATATAAAATAATCAGGGAGGTTTATATGATTAGGAGAATCGAGAAGGTTGCTGTAATAGGATCAGGGATTATGGGTGGAGGGATTGCCGCACTTTGTGCAAGTGCCGGGATACCAACATTACTCCTGGATATTGTTCCGCCTGATTTGAAAGAAAACGAGAAGAATGATCCTAAAGCAAGAAATAGAATTGTTAAAGCCGGGTTTGATGCATTGCTAAAAGCGAGTCCGGCTGCTTTGATGGATAAGGAAAAGGATTCAATACTAATTCAGATTGGCAATCTCGATGATGATATTAGCAGGCTTAAGGAATATGATCTGATATTCGAGGTCATTGTTGAAAGTCTGAAGATTAAACAAAGTCTGTTTCAGAAACTCGATAAAGTACGAAAAAAAGATGCTATTATTCTATCAAATACATCCGGGATTCCTTTGAAAGCAATGTCCGTGGGAAGGAGTAAAGAGTTCAAAGAACATTTTATGATAATGCATTTTTTCAATCCTGTAAGATATATGAAGCTTCTCGAACTGGTAAAAGGCCCTGATACAAAGAAAGAAGTATATGATTTTATTGCTGATTTCGGAGAAAGAATCCTTGGTAAAGGTTTGGTATGGGCCAAGGATACTCCTAACTTTATCGGGAACAGGATAGGGGTAGCGAAT
>CAZVYR010000434.1:0-2719 GCA_964631555.1 uncultured Leptospirales bacterium | reverse complement strand
TCAAGCTTTTCGTCGCTGTAATTAGGATCATGATGAAAAAGAATCAGCCTCTTGACATTGAACTTCGAAGCAATATCAATCGCAACTGACGCTGACGAATGCCCCCAGTCAATCTTATCAAAAAATTCAGTAAAAGTATATTGTGCGTCAAAAATAACAACATCAGCATCCTGGAAAAACTCCCTGTAAGTATCAATATCATGCATCTCATCGATATTGAACTCGCAGTCGCTCGTATAAATAAAACTTTTCCCGTTCTCTTCAATCCTGTAACCGAAAGCACCGCCCGGGTGGCGCATGCGTTTATTCAAAATCCTTATATCATTCAGGTAAAATTCCGACTCTTTTTCAAGAGTGAAAAATTCCTTTGACGCAAACATATAATCCAGGTTTACAGGGAAATGAGTAAATACCTGCTGATATTCGATCCTTTCTTTGCAGTCGCTGAAAGGCGAATAAATATTAAACCTGTTCCCTTCAATAAAGAACGGAAGAAAAAAAGGAATCCCCTGGATGTGGTCCCAGTGAGTATGAGTCAGTAATATATTAGCAAACCCATTGCCCTTGCCGAAATCCCCTTTGATCAATTCCAAACCAAGACCCCTGATCCCGGTACCGCAGTCTATAATAATATGCTCGCCGCTATCCGTTTTTATTTCAAAGCATGTAGTATTGCCCCCATAGCTGCCCCTTACCGAAAGCGGCAAAGAATCGATGAAACGATCAACAGATTCCCCGGAAGAAATATCACCCGGCGACGCGAGAGTTAAAGCCTTCTTAATCTTTTTCCTTATAATATCACCTGGGAGCGGAGTCGGAATAGAGCCCCTCACTCCCCATAACTTGATCTTCATATCATATCCTTTAATTAAATTATTCTTTTCGGCTTAACTGCATGTATATTTTATCGGTAAATTCCCAGGCTTTGTTCAAAAGAACTTTGATAATAAAAAGCCCTGCAGATATATCTGACTGTTATTATAAAAGTCCTACTTTATAAATTTATATAAATTATAATTGAATATAATTTATTTTTGACTTTTAAACAATAAAAATTACAATTAATATAAAACAAAACATTAATACCAGTCCGCCGACAAGAAAAAATATATCCAAATCAGGAATAAACTATGAAAATACTAAGTACAGGAAAGTCTATTCGCAGGCAGATCCTGCGTCAGGGCATTCTCATTATATTATTTTGCTTATTGTACTGAGTGCTGCTTTTATTCCCACAATACGCAACAGCCTGATGGATCAATAAAAAAGAATAGTTCAAGAAGTAGTAAGAATCGATGTATCAGTTACCGAAAGCAAATATAAATTATATCAGGAAGGAGCAATATCCGAAGAAGAAGCCAAAAACCAGGCCATCAATGAAATACGGACAATGAGATACGGACTCGACAACCTGGATTATCTTTTTATAATGAATACTTCCGCAATAATGATAATGCATCCCCTGGTTCCAAAACTGAATGGGAGCGACCAAACAGAATTGAAAGACAGAAGCGGAAAGCGCTGGAATCTTGAGATCGTATCCAAAGCAAAAGAATTCGGTCACGGCTATGTCGAATACGACTGGCAGTATAAAGACAATAAAGACAGAATCGAGAAAAAGATCAGCTTTTCAAGCCGTGGGAATGGATAATAGGCTCAGGGATTTACTTCGTCGAAGTAGATGAAGTGCTGAATAAAATTGTATTCCTTCTGGTCTCCATTGTCGTATTCCTGGGAATAATTACATTCATCGGCCTCTATTTCTCGAGCAATAGAATTACAAAACCTGTTAATGAAATTATAGAGAATATCAAACATGTCATACAGGATGATGACTTATCAGTAAAAATCGAAACACATCTTAAAAACGAACTCGGCGAGTTAGCCAATTATTTCAATATGTTCATCTCCAAATTGAATGCACTTATTAAAGCAATGCATGACACAGTTCTTCAAATGGCATCCGCGTCCAATGAAATGTCTACCACGACCCTGGTATTCGCGGACAGCACCCAGAACCAGGCATCCTCAGTCGAAGAAATAACAGCAACCATGGAAGAGATCTCCGCCGGAATGGATAATTTCGAATCAGGCGCGGATGAAATGTCAAACAGCTCAAACGCGCTAACTGAAATGATAAATGAATTATCTGCGATCATTAAGGAAATGGAGCAAAAAACAAAAGAATCACTGACCCTGACTGAAGGAATATCGAGCAAAGCCAGAGACGGTGAAGAATCACTGAACAAGATGAATGATACAATGCAAAAAATAGCAGAAAGCTCCAACCAAATGATCAGCATAGTCGGCATCATCAACGATATTTCCGATAAAATAAATCTTCTGTCACTGAACGCCGCCATTGAAGCGGCAAGAGCAGGAGACGCCGGGAGAGGCTTTGCTGTAGTCGCCGACGAAATATCCAAGCTTGCCGAACAGACCGCAGTAAGCATAAAAGAAATTGATACACTGATAAAAGAGAACGAACAGGAAATCAGCAGCGGAAACTCAACAGTAAAAGAAGCGGTAGAGGTAATAAGCACAATTATTACCAGCATATCCTCTATCAGCGACATGATGAACAATTTCTTTGATTATATACAAAGACAGTTAAAAACAAGCGAAACAGTAAACAGGGAAGCTGTTCTGGTAAAGAACAGGTCGAATGAAATAAAGACCGCGTCAACAGAACAAAAAAACGCGGTTGCCGAGGTCGTAA
>CAZVYR010000433.1:0-2743 GCA_964631555.1 uncultured Leptospirales bacterium | reverse complement strand
CCGGAGAAAGATTCTTAATGACCCATGATGTGTCGGAAAATGCATTACCGAATGCATCTTCAAGCAGACTGCTTGAGCGGACAATTATCGGTGATTGGCCGAAATAGTTCAGCATATCCTTAAACTGTTCAAGAATATCCTGAGGATCAAACGCATATACGATACCGTTTGCAGTATCTATTATAACCTGAAAATCCTGGATATAATATGTTAACCAGTATTCTCTTAATGTACGAAAATCACTAACTATATTGCGTTTTATTGTTTCATTTGTAATACCGTTTATTATGTTTATTAAATTACCCGGATCATCTGGATTCTCTTCATAAGCTGGATAAGCAAGTGTTGGTTTTCCGGAAACGGAATCAGGAATCCATTCAATAAGAAATGCAAAACAATTCCTGCTTTCAGATTTTGCGCAGTTAATCTTAAATATTTTTGTATCAAAAGGCATCGTACGCACTTTGCGACGTAATTGTATTAATAACTTAATCTCATCTTTAAGGGTTTCCATGCATTTATATTCCCTGCTACATGCAGCAATTGAGACATTCCTTGTAAAACGAATATCGCCCGGCCAATCAAATAAACAAATACTTTTAAATCCGCCGGACGGGATTACTTCTACTTCTTTAGTAGGACTTATTCGCTTTCTTACTTTGTGACACATGGTATTATAATCTATTATTAAAACTCCTCTTTCTTTTTCGAGCTTTTCATTAAGCCATCTCAATGCAAGATCAAAGTCGTCGGCATATAATGAATTATTTTTAAATACAAAAAGAGTGACTACGATTATAAATAAGCAGATTATTCTTGGCATGTTGTTGTTCTCCGGTCTCGGATATCCTGATACTGGGTAATGATTAGGGTTTTATAAAACGATTATGTTAGCAGAGAGCTTCGGGACAGACGTGGTTAAAGAGAAGATCAGGCAGGGAAGAAAGTCAAGGAGGATTTGGGGATTTGGCAATATATTATTTATTGATAATAAATTATTTATGTTTAAAAGATGAATAGGATTGAATATGCATATACTTACTCTTGGCATATCTGAGAAATGTCATGTTATATCTTAAGTCGGATAGTTTGTAAAAGACGGGGAATCCCCCCTCATGCCTTACAGGCATTAACCAAAGAGGGCGAGGGGGGATATTTATATTTAATGCTTATCCATCCACTCGTCATATGTTTTTCTGGCTACCATCATTTCCTTGTAAAAAGTAGTATGGACGTAAGGTTGTATTATGATTGCGGCCGGCGATAAATATGTTGGAACAACCAAACATTCATCAGCCATTAACCGGACGAGTTTTTTGGCCCATTTTTTCTGAGTAGCCTTATCATATGCATGATATGCCTGTTTGCACATGTCGATCAATTGCTTTGGCCTTTCAAAACTGGCGTAGTTGGCAAACGGGTCCGGACCAAACTGGCGGAAAAATGTGGCAAGGTAGTTGAAATCAAGTCCGGTTAGCCAAATAGCCAGGTCTTGCCAACCTTGCCCATACATCGAGGCGAAAAACCTGCCCGCATCGGCAGGGTCCAGATCGACCTGGAAACCGACGGCATCGAGATACTGTTTGAAAGCAGTGGCGGCATCCTGGTTCGCTTGAGTCTGAAAGAAAAGCATTTTGATCTTAAGCCCATTTGGATAACCGGCCTTTGCCAGCAGTTGTCTGGCTTTTTCGGGGTTATACTGCCGCCCCTTGTAATTCGGGTCGTAGCCCCACTCATTCGGAGGTGCCACCATGGTCAGCGGCGTGAAGTACCCATAACCAAGGGCCTTGGCTATAGCTGGTTTGTCTAATGCATACTCTATAGCTTCGCGTAGCCTTTTATCTTTGAACTTTGAATCTGCACTCTTGTTATTAATATAGATAATACCTGGTAGACCAAAGCCACTTTGCCTTATAAATCCTTTTTTCTCCAGATCAGCCTGATATTTTGCAGGAGGCTGGTACCACATATCCGCCTCTTTCGCCAGCATTTTAGCTGAAGCAGTCACGGGATCAGGAATGTAGCGAACTTCTATGCCGTCAAGGTAAGGTTTGCCTTTCTGCCAGTAGTTTTCGTTCTTAGTCCATTTGATATAATTATCCCGCTTGTATTCAACAAGTTTGAATGGACCCGTTCCTATACAGTTTGCCCGAGCCCATGCCTTACTTTTTTCAAAGTCTCCACCGCCGGCCTTTTCCCATGCGGCTTTTGAATAAATAGGCACCCAGCCAAGACCGTCAAGAAACTGATTATTAAAGTCGGTCAGATGGAGAGTCATTGTATAAGTATTGACTATTTCTATTGACGATACAGTGTGACCAAATTGCAGCCGTTTGGCATCCTTATAGAGTTTATACCAGAAGGCCGCAACATCGGCTGTCAGGTCTGAGCCGTCATGGAATTTGACGCCTTTTCTTATGTAAAAGGTTATGGTTTTTTTATTCCTGTTAACGTCAACCTTCTCTGCCAGGAGCGGATGTATCTGTTTGTCGGCATTGTTATATTCCATCATCCTTTCAACAGCGGGCAATACAGCTATTTCATCACCAGGGCCCATTTCCGGAAGCCAACCCAAGACCCTTGGACCATTGGGCTCAATTTGTCTGAGAATACCACCATAAATTGGTTTCTCCTGAGCAAAACTGCTAAAAATGAATCCGACAGTCAATGTAATGGCTATCAGACTAATGAATAGAATCTTTTTCATTTTTTATACCTCCTTTATAGTTTCCAAAACCCTCTT
>CAZVYR010000432.1:0-2795 GCA_964631555.1 uncultured Leptospirales bacterium | reverse complement strand
TAAACTCATTGAATGTTTTATCGTTCTTTTCGATCAGGTCCCATTTATTTATTGCAATGATAAGCGGCTTGTTTGCTTTTAATACCAGGTCGCATATCTTTTTATCTGTATCAGTAATGCCTGCACGGGCATCAAGTAAGTGAATAACTACATTTGACCTGTTAATCGAATCTAGTGCTCTTGTCTTGGAAAAAAAATCCACATTGCTTTTGATCTTGCTCTTTTTCTTTAACCCGGCAGTATCAATTAATTTTATCCTCTTACCGTGGAAGTTAAAATCCTCATCAACCGAGTCTCTTGTTGTACCGGGGATATCAGAAACGATTGCCCGGTTCCCGCCAATAATTGAATTCAATAGCGTGGATTTCCCGGAATTAGGCCTGCCGACAATGGAAATCCCAAGATCAATTTCCTGCACAGACTGCCGCTTTACCGGAAGTATATCTACAATCTTATCCAGAAGAAGAGTTACATTATATCTATTTAAGGCTGAAATTGGAAGAATATCATTGCACCCGAGTTCATAAAAATTACTCATATTCTCGAGACTTGAATCAGTATCCATCTTATTTACAGCAACGATAGAGGGAATGGATGTCTTTCTAATAATATCATAAAGATCAAGATCAAATGCTGTCAGGTTGGGATTTTCCAGTAACAATATAATAACTGCAGATCTTTCCAGATGATCATTTGCGTTTTGCAAAATTTTTCTGGATAGGTCGGAAGGATCGCTTATATCAAGTCCGGGGGTATCCGACAGAATAAAAGAAACAGAGTTATGCGTGACCGCATAAGAAAGTATATCTCTTGTAAGGCCGGGGAATGAATCGACAATCGCTTTTTTCTCACGCACCAGGGCATTAAAAAGTGTAGACTTGCCTACGTTTTGTCTTCCGACTATTGTTACAATTGGTAATTTATTTATCATTCCCTGGTTTCAAACTTCTCTTCATAAAAGAATCTCAGGATCGTATCACCAATTATAATCCTGTCCCCATAATTCATTATGACAGGCTTTTTTATAATCTTTCCATTTAAATAAGTTGAATTTTTAGAATCCAGATCTTCGATTTGAAAATGTCCATCTTGATTTATTATTATTTTACAATGTTTCTTGCTTATAAGGGGATCATCTATCTGTATATCACAATCCTGATCTCTACCGATTATTGTTAGCGACCTGTTAAGTATAAAAGATTTTCCCAGGAAATTCCCGGAAAGGATAAGAAGCACCGCCCTGATCTTTAATAATCCTGCTGCATGAATTTTTCGTTTTTGATTTATCTCAACTGTATCCTTGCCAGGCATTCTCAGGCCTCCAATATATTCTTACAATACGATTTTTTCAATTTCATTCTTCTTTACCCATCCTCTTCTGTCATCAAGCCTTATAAGCTGCCAGTTGTCTTCGGTTCTTTCCCGTATCACAATTGTTCCTGCATGAAGCTGAAATAACAATTTTTCCCTTTCATCAGGGCCGGACAATATGTTGATCTCTTCCGACAGTACAACAGCTCTTCTATCTGCTGAATTAAGATAATACTTCCAGCCAAATGAAAAGCCTGCCAATATCCATAATGCAAGCAAGATAACAGGAAGATAATAAGTCCATTCTTTTTTTATATAAAACCGGAGTATTAAAACTATCCATAACAGAAAGTTAACAGCAACAAATATATAAAACAATTCAGTTACAGTCATTGATTCTGTCCAGAATAATATTTCCGATAATGTATACGACGGGTTAGCAACAGCATCCTTAGTAAGTCTCCTTACAAAACTAAGGTTATATTTTAGATCAGGATCCCTTGGTATGAACAAAAGAGCTCTTTCATAATATAAAACTGCATGACCAATCAGGTTCAGGCGATAGCAGGCATTACCCATATTATAATACAAATCACCGTTTACATACCCTGAGTTTACAATCTCAAGATAGCTATTCAATGCATCCTGGTATTTACCATCTTTATAATACTGGTTTCCTTTAAAGTAAAGCTCTTCAAATTTATGATTACCGTTTTCCAGGGCATAAAGGGTTTGAGACAAGAATATTATTACTAATGCCAAAACAATCTTTTTCACTTTATTTCCCTTTCAATGCTTTTAATAATTATAACAGCTTCATCAAGAAAATCCGCAGGCTCATTGCTTTTCCCTGTATATATTAGTGTTTCAATCTTTTTTAATATCCATTCAGCCTGATTTACTGTATCATTTCTACAACCTTTCGAATTAAGGATCTCTGAAGCTTTATCCGGGCTGAGTATACCTGTCTCAACATTGAAGCGGTTATTAAAATATTCTCTAAAGGCATTATATAAATCATTAGCGCTCAGATCTTTATCCCTGCATTTCTTATAAAAAGTCCCTGCTGCTCTGGAGGCCTTTAATTGAGCATTTTCACCTGAATAGCGCTTTGATATTTTAAATCCTGTATAAAAGCCCAGAAAAATCAAAAAAGGAAAAAGTAATAATATCCCTGACAAAATTCCGAAGATCATTGAGCTATTTGCTTTTAGATCTTTAAATGATCTGTGAATAGGAAATATATCTTTACCAATATCTTCGACAGGCTCCTTTACCTGAGGAAGTTTAGTTTTATCAAATGGTGAAGATGCAACTTGCCCTGTACCAGGTTCAGCATAAAATTTTAGAGAGCCTGTACTGATTCTTTTGTAAGTTCTCTTCCCTGAATCAAAATAACTAATCGAAAATCCGGGAATTGTATATTGCCCTTCCTTTTCAGGCACTATTGCCCATTTCATTGTCTTAGTTCCCTGTATCCCGTT
>CAZVYR010000431.1:0-2812 GCA_964631555.1 uncultured Leptospirales bacterium | reverse complement strand
TCAACATGAGCGGCTACAATCTTTATATTTCGATTTATCTGAAAAGAATAATGCAGACACTTGACCATACTCCGGCAGACGAACTGACTTCTCTGCCCTGGAACCTGAAACTTGCAACCCTGAACTTGCTTCCAGTCCCTGAGCTTGTCGAAGGATTCCCCTCCGTTTCAGCTTCGTATATGCTCCCTCACCTGCCCAAAATCAGCTTATCGCACACTGACACAGCCCCCGGCTGATATCATCCGCCCGTTTTATTGTACTATTGCACAGCATTCGAATGATCTTTACTGAGTCGTTGAAAATTCACAAGTCTCCCATAGAGATGCACGGCTGTGCGTCTCAATCATGAAAATACACAAAGCCGCGCACAAACATACATAGAAAATTTAATTGACTTTTGACAAACTTCATTCAAAACAAAATCAACAGGAGGCAAAGATGACAACAAACCCGGCAACAATAGTAAAAACAAAATACGGCAAGATTGAAGGCACCTATGAAAAAGATCTTTTTGTATTCAAAGGCATACCTTTTGCTGCTCCACCGGTAGGTAAACTGCGATGGATGCCTCCGGAACCGCCGGCCTCGTGGAGCGATATCCGGCAGGCCAAAACTTACGGCACTATCGCTCCCCAGAACCTGATGTTTCCAGATTTATTCGGGGAAGAGGACCCCGAGCCCCAGAGCGAAGACTGCCTTTTTTTAAATATCTGGACACCCGGACTCGTCAACAGCCGGAGGCCGGTAATGGTCTGGATACACGGCGGCGCGTTTTCGATAGGGTCCGGGTCATCAGTCATGTACCGCGACAGCACACTGCCCTCCCGCGGCAATATAGTGCTTGTAACTATCAACTACCGGCTGGGACTGCTCGGATTTTTAAACCTGAATGAATTAAGCAGCGGCAAAATCCCGTCCACAGGCAATGAAGGCCTTCTCGACCAGGTAGCCGCGCTGGAATGGGTAAGAGATAATATCGAAGCCTTTGGGGGTGATCCGTCTAACGTTACGGTCTTCGGAGAGTCGGCAGGAGGCATGAGCATAAGCTGCCTCATGACAATGCCCAAAGCCCAGGGCCTTTTTCACAAAGCCGTTATTGAGAGCCCTGTCGGTGAAATAGCACGCCCTCTTAAACAGTCGCTAAAAGTCACCGAAGTATTTTTACAAATAGCAGGGATCGGCATCAACGACGAAGCAGCACTCAGGGCTCTTCCTGTGGAGAGGCTTCTTTCTATCCAGACAGAGCTGGCAGAGAAGACAGGCCAGGGTCTGGCCCCTGCAATACCTGCGGCAGACGGGAAAATATTGCCCATGATGCCTCTTGATTCCTTTAAAGCAGGCAAAGCATCCAAAGTCCCGACCCTGGCGGGAACCAACCTTGAGGAACAGAAACTCTTCGCGGTAATGGAAATGGGGCCTGCATACGGCAGGATGGACGAAGCCGGCCTGCTAAACAGCATCAAACGATTCGTTAATGACAAAGACGCTGCAACGCTTATTGAAGGATACAGAAAGAACCGTGTCAAACGCGGAGAGCTTGTAACTCCAATCGAACTATCATGCGCGATAATTACAGACATTATGTTTCGCTTTACAGCTCTGCAGATTGCCGAAGCCCAGTGTAAATTCGGAAACCCGGGTTACAATTACCTGTTTACATGGAAATCGCCCCTAATGAACGGGCTACTTGGATCATGCCACGCACTGGAAATGGCTTTCATATTCGGGAATCCCGACCCGGTTTTTACAGGAACAGGTCCTGACGCGGATAAACTATCCTCCCGGATGCAGGACGCATGGCTTTCATTCGCTGTATCCGGCAATCCCTCCTGCGACAGTCTCGGTAACTGGCCGCAATATTCCGGACAAAAACATACAATGATCCTGGGCAAAGACAGCCGCCTGGAAAAAGAAGCTTATGAAGAAGACCGCAGACTCTGGGATTCCATAACCATGATTGAGATGGGGAACATGCCCTGATCATGCTCTGAAACGGCAAACAAAATACAAACAAAGAACAATATGATCCACGTCAATAACCTTATAAAAACCTATGACACAAACATCGCCGTCGACGACGTTACCTTTGCTGTAAAAGAAGGCGAGATATTCGGGCTTCTCGGCCCCAACGGCGCAGGGAAATCCACGATAATCAAAGTCCTTGTAACAATACTCGGAGCAGACAAAGGCACTGCCGCCATTAACGGCTTTGATGTTGTTAAAGATCAGAATAAAGTCAGAAGATCTATCGGCATAATCTTCCAGGACCCGAGCCTTGATATAAGGCTCACCGGCCGGGAAAACCTGTACTTCCATTCCAGGCTCTACCATGTACCTTCAAAGGATATCAAAAGCCGCATCAACACATCACTTGAGCTGGTAGGCCTGTCCGGCCGCCAGGATGACCTCGTCGCCACCTACTCAGGCGGGATGAAGAGAAGGCTTGAGATCGCGAGAGGCATAATCCATACACCGAGAGTCCTTTTTCTTGATGAGCCTACCATAGGCCTTGACCCCCAGACAAGAAAATATATCTGGCAATACCTCTCTGACCTCAGAAAGAAAGAAAAGCTCACTATACTGTTAACAACGCATTACATGGAAGAAGCGGAAATATGCGACAGAATAGCCATAATAGATAACGGAAAGATCATTGCCCTGGATACGCCCTCTAACCCGAAGAAGGATATTCAGAAAGACCAGATCATACTAACTACCGATGACCCGAAAGGCCTCTCTGAAATAATAGAAAGGGAATTCAACATCGTGCCGCAAAATGAAGAGAAGGATATAAGGATAGCGGTACCTGACG
>CAZVYR010000430.1:0-2860 GCA_964631555.1 uncultured Leptospirales bacterium | reverse complement strand
TATATATCCAATATATTAAGAGAAATCGCAGATGGATATGTTTTTTTACGATTATCCTGGCATTTTGTTCGAATACTCCGGAGCGTTTTTGAAACGGAGGGGAACAAGTATTATTACTTTGTTTTACAGGCAGGACCCATATTGGAGTAATATTCAATTATATCCGGCAAATGGTTTTTATGTTAATTATGTGTAATTTTAACTTTACAGAATCAGCGTATATTTATGTATGTACTGAAACGAGAAATCGGATAATAAACCAAATTATATGGAGTTTATAAGAATGTCACAAAAATTTTTCCAGGATTATTATCCTGACAATTATTCTTATTGTTATGGCTGCGGCAGGCTTAATGAAAAAGGGATGCATATAAAGAGTTACTGGGACGGCGATGAAGGTCTGTGCCGCTTTATACCAGGTGATCATCAGTCAGGCGGATTTCCGGGTAACGTATACGGCGGATTGATCGCTTCACTTATTGATTGCCATTGCGCTGGAACAGCAGCAGCGGCCAAACATAAGCATGACGGATTTGAACTGGGGGAAAACCCGTTCCCCCGTTTTGTGACGGCATCGCTTAAAGTGGATTATCTGAAACCCACCCCTTCAGGTACGGAACTTGAAGTGCGCGCAAAAGTACTTGAAATTAAAAACCGCAAGGTAGTTCTCAGCGCTACTGTAACAGCATCAGGCGTGATAACAGCAAAGGGAGAAGCGGTGATGGTGCAGTTGCGTGAAGACGCATAGAGACCGGAGTTTTTATTCCGGTAATCGTTTCTGCCTGTATTTACAATCTTAATATTTTTCATCACTCTTATGGCTGATATTAGTATAATCTCGGTTTTAAGGCAGTCAGATGTTTAATTAGTTTTTATATGTAAACAATAGTTATATATGTAAAAATTTTTAATAATATGCTTGACTATTTATATATATAAACTCATATTATATATGTAAACATATATATTGTCTATTATTGGATTAAAATTTTTCATAGATTGGTTTAATTACATTATGAAGCATAATTCACAAAAAAATAATTGGTTAATCGTATTTCTTGCTTTCTATTCAATATTTATTCATACCGGCAGCTTTATTTATGCATTTAGTTTGTTTACAAAGCCTCTGCAGGTGGCTTTTGGTTGGGAACGCTCAGCAATAATGATAGCATTCAGTTTGCTTATGCTTTCTACCGGGGTGGCTTCGCCGTTTGTAGGTAATATAGTAAATAAATATGGCGCGAGAAAATTAATACCTGCGGGCGTACTGATCTCGGCAGTTTCAATTTTATCTTTGATTTTTGTCAAATCCCCTCTTCATTTTTATATTAGCTACATTGTCGTAGGTATTTTCGGTACTGCAATGGGGCCTGTAACTGCAACGTATATTGTATCGGAATCATTCACTGAGAAGAGAGGTGTCGCGATAGGGATTGCTTCTACAGGAGTAGGGGCAGGAGCCCTGGTAATTGCGCCGCTTATAGGAGGAGTCATAATCCCTGGTTTCGGATGGAAGATGGGATATATTGCAATGTCTGTTTTAATTTTTTCTGTTCTCCCGTTAGCACTGCTAATACTTAAATCCAGGCCACGAACGGCTGATAAAAGCACAAAGACCGTTAACAATAATGATGACGATAAGAATCTAAAACGCGCGCTGATATCAGCTCCTTTTATTTTGATTTCGTTGGCATTCTTTCTGAATCTCTTTGGAGTAATGGGATATACGCAAAACCAGGTACCGTATTTGCAGGATATCGGATTTCCTTTGTCTCTGGGTGCTTCAATGATCGGGATTGGGGGCCTTGTAAGCGCATTCAGCAAATTCTTTTTCGGATGGCTATGTGATAAGATTAAGCCGAAGTACGCGTTAACAATCGGCTCGACTGTTTCAATAGCAGGTATTTTAATATTAATGATAATAACGCCTCAGTCTTCGCCTTTGATGATATGGCTTTTCCCTGTTCTGGTTGGTTTCGGAGTAGGAAGCTGGCTGCCGGTAATGTCAATGACCGTGAGTTCTACTTTTCCGATCGCATATTACGGAACGATTTTCGGGTTTGTATCATTAGTTCAGAACGTGGGTTGTTCACTAGGGCCGCTTGTCGCGGCATATATCAGGGAAATGACGGGCTCTTATCACTGGGCTTTTATCGTAATCATAGCCTCGTACATTTTATCAATTGTTTCTATTCTTAGCGTTAAACCTTATACGCTGAAACCTGCAATCAGGACTAAGAGTCAAATAGCTCTGCAGGAAGGTTAGTTCTTAATAAGCTTATACTGAAGGGTTCCTAAACCGAAGGGACACCTTAAATATATATAAAACCAAAGTAACGCTGTGTATTGAGAAAGCCCCATAGTAATACGGGGCTTTCTTATTAGCAACCCATCCCGCCCGAAGGGCTGGTAAACCATATAAAAGAAACCTGGATATCAATAACATGTACTTTGAAATTCAAGTTTCCTGGAAGAGTATAATACGCTCTTTTGTTAAAGAGCGTTTTCGGTTCTTTTGATAATATCGTTTTGCATATCCGTATTAAGCTCGACGAAGTAGGCGGAGTAGTATGAAACGGAGGGGAAGCGGTTTTGAAACCTAGGGGGGAAGAACTTTAAGAAGATATATTATAAAGATGGATTTTTTATGCGGCAGCAAAGTTTTAAGACCGGACGTCAGTCTTTTATGATTTTTTTGGTTGCAGTAAGGGCTGTATTATGTAAATAACTCATCTTGACTGACTTTTTTATGTTAATATAGATTATCTTATCGCTAAATTAGATAATAAAAAGTCAGTCAAGATTTTTTAATACCTTTACAAGATAGTAGCTTAAGATAATCATAAGTGTGTAATGAATT
>CAZVYR010000429.1:0-2889 GCA_964631555.1 uncultured Leptospirales bacterium | reverse complement strand
AACCCTTATTGATCCCTGCCAGGGCTTCTTCAATGATTCCCTCAAGCTCTAATACCTTCAATCCTGCTTCTTCGAGTATCCTCCTCGGATTAGGTCCTGCTCCGTTCACAAGAATTGCTGAACAATCCTCTAAAATACGGGAAAGCTCCAGCCATCTCAAATCGCCGCTTCCTGCTTCAGGAGTTTTACGGTTTTCAATAAAGCGTGGGCCGTTTTCCTCATTCGCGAACACCATAAGCTTAGTCGCCTCACCCAGGTGCTGATTGATGAGCATACCCTCAAGGCTTGCGACAGCGATCCTGCCGCGTATTCCTGTGTTAATATCAATCACTGGAGCAGGAGCGGCGCTGCATGTCTTAAGCGCCACAACCAGTTCCGGATCATTCTCCATACCAAGAATCCCCACCGCATCAGCCCTGCACCTTGTGCAGTGATGCATTTGTTTAATGTATTTAGCTGAGTCCGTCCGTATGCGCTCAACCACCTGCTCATCCGGGGCATCGATATGTGCGAAGTTACTTTCGTCGTTCCTGTAGATCGGAATTGCGTTAAAAATGTCGGCTCCGATTTCCGAAACCTTTTTCGCAATATCCGGAATATATTCCTGGTTTATACCAGGTATTATTACAGAGTTTACCTTTACCGTTATCCCGGCTTCCTTAAGCTTCCTGAGGGCTGAAAGCTGTTTACCGATCATAATCTCACCTGCTTCCACGCCCCTGCGTATGTGCCTGTCGTACCTTATCCATGAATACACAAGGGCTGCTATATCAGGCTCTATTGCATTAACAGTTACAGTAACATGGCTAAGGTTCATTCCTGACAGCTCGTCAATATACGGAGCAAGATTGAGGCCGTTCGTTGCAATACAAAGAATGACCTCGGGATAATTTTCCCTGATCAGCCGCAGCGTCTCCATAGTCTCCTCCGGATTGGCGAACGGATCACCTGGCCCGGCTATGCCTACAACCGATATATTGTCATGTTTTTCAAAGACCCTGTTAAGGTACTGCAGCGCCTGGCGGGGTTCAAGAACCGCGCTGGTCACACCCGGCCTGCTTTCATTAACACAATCATATTTCCTGTTGCAGAAATTGCACTGTACATTGCATCTCGGGGCAACCGGAAGATGTACCCTGCCGTAAAGATGTCTTACCGAATTGTTAAAACAAGGGTGTTTTTCAAATTTATTCATAGTTCTCCTCCTACATGTAACTGTAACCCACCGGAGACAAGTCCTGCTTCCGGGCAATAATTGTATTTGTTATTGTGTCAAAAAGCTGCTGGGTACCCCTGTAGCCGACATGGAGTATTCTCTGTCCCCCTGCCCGGTCATGAACAGGAAATCCAACCCTCACAAGCGGTATCCCAAGCTTTCTTGAGGTATTATATCCTTTGCTGTTGCCGATCATAATATCCGGCATGACTTTTACTGCTGCTTCCTGAATATCATTAAAATCCGCGCCGCTTAAAATATTGACCTCATTCCCCATCACATCAGTGAGATTCCCCAGTATAGCTTTTCCGAAGGCAGCGCCTTTTGCACCGGTAGCCGCTATTACAAGCTTAATTCCTATCTCATTAAGAAAAGAAGCTATCGATACAACCAGGTCTTCTTCACCGTAAACCAGTGCCCTGACGCCGAATAGATGCTTGTGAGCGTCGGCATAAGAATCTATTAATCGTCCTCTTTCATCCCTGTATTTAACAGGCATATCCTTACCTGTAATTTCAGATAATTTGTTAAAAAAACGGTCTGTGTTTTTTACTCCTATTGGCATAGAAATCAGATTGCGTTCTACTCCGCACTTTGTTTCGAGTATTGTTCCCGGAGTTTCAACATCACTGATTACAGACCCGAATTCAACAGAAGCCTCGGCATTGCCGGTACTTATTATTTGTTCTACACTAGTCCCTCCCAGCGGGATTCTCTTGTAGCTGTCCCAGAGAACTCCGTCCAGCGTATCCGAATAATCCGGAAGCATGATAAAATCAGTGCCGTAATCTCTCATGATCTCTTTCAGGTATCGCAGATCCGCAGGCGACAGCATGCCCGGGAAAAGAGCAATACTGCTCTCAAAGGTCTCGCGTTTAGCAAGATTCTTAATCGCAGACCTGACTGCTGCATGAAAACCGTCCACATGAGTCCCCTTGTAGCTCGGAGTCGATATATCTATTATTGCGGGCAGTTCCCTCCCTTTGTCTGAATCACGATATTCCCTTATGATCATGCTGACATCATCACCGATAGTCTCGCTGAGACATGTCGTTGCAATCCCGATAAGTTCCGGATTGTACTGTACTATTATATTTTCAAGACTCTGTATCAATTTAGACTTTCCTCCGAATATCGCCGTGTCTTCACTGAAATTCGAAGAAGCGATGTCTATAGGCTCTTTAAAATGACTTATTGTATAACGCCTTATATAAGTAGAGCATCCCTGTGAACCGTGAAGCAGTGCCATGGAGTTCGCAATTCCCTTGACAGCAATACATGCTCCCAGCGGGTTGCAAAGTTTACATGCATTCTGCGTAACCCTGTAGTCTTCAGTCTTATTCTGCATTTTTCCTGTCCTCCTTATTCCTTCTCGGTGCAAATTCCCACACCGGGCTCATTACCGAATCATGTACTTCCCTGGCAAAATTAAGCATGCCTTCAAACCCTGCCAGCGCGATCTTCCGTTCATGATTATGATCGCAAAATGCTATGCCCAGTTTGTAAGCCATGGGCCTCTCCTTCACGCCGCCTATAAACAGGTCTGCCTCCTTCTCCTGGGTCTGGTCCTCAGAGCGTGCCTTCCCATCGTAGTCCGACAGGTGCATAAGGAGATGGCCGAGTTCGTGGGCGGTACTGAATATCTGACGTTCGATACTGATCCGTTCCCAGGT
>CAZVYR010000428.1:0-2910 GCA_964631555.1 uncultured Leptospirales bacterium | reverse complement strand
ATATTACGATAACCGAGGAAGAGCTGTGGGACAAGTATGACGGGAAGCAGCCTGATGGAATGATCATTATTAAAGACAGGATAGCGGATGCCATGTTCCAGCAGGTGCTTTTGCGTCCTGATGAATATGATATTATTGCTACCATGAACCTGAACGGAGATTATATCTCCGACGCTCTTGCTGCGCAGATTGGCGGACTTGGCATGGCCCCGGGCGCGAATATCGGGGATAACGAAGCAGTCTTTGAAGCTACTCACGGGACTGCGCCTAAGTACGCGGGCCAGGATAAAGTCAATCCGGGATCGCTTATCCTTTCAGGTGAGCTTATGCTGCGCTTTATAGGATGGACTGAGGCTGCGGATAATCTTTATAAAGCTCTTGAGAAGACTATCGGGCAGAAGAGAGTGACTTATGATCTTGAAAGGCTGATGCTGGGTGCTACGCTGCTGAAGTGCTCGGAATTCGGCAAGGCCATTGCTGATAATCTTTAGAAGCTGTTAAATATTCCGGCTGCCGCCTGGTGAGTAATACATTCAATAAAAATTTTCTGCGGAACTCGGACATATACTTGGAAATACTCAGACAGTCCTCGAAAATTTTTATTGAATGTATTACTCACCATTGATCTATAGTCTTCTTCCCACGAAATTGGATTCCCGGTTTATATTTAAAATCCGTGCCAGGATATTACATCTTCGTCCCTGGTGCTTTTGAATTTGTTCACGGGCATTTCGTAATCGGGGTATCCGAGGGCTATGCCTATAACTATGTTCCTGTTTTCAGGTATTCCTGTTACTTTGCGTATTACATCCGGGTAATGGCAAAGGCAGGCCATGACGCATGTGCCGAGGCCTTTGTCATGTGCAAGCAGGCTTATGTTCATGCACAGGGCTCCGAGGTTGAACGCGCCGTAGGCCGGGCTTATTTCTTTATCCATGCACAGATATATCGCTGCCGGGGCATGGAAGAAGCTGTACATATTTATATAATACTCCATTCTTGATTCTTTATCCTGCCGTTTGATACCCATTGTGTTAAAGAGATCCCTTGCCAGTATAACGTATCGTTTCTTGTTTTTCGAAGGATAGTAGGCCGGCATTTCCAGGTCCGGGTCAGGGGGTATTTCGGCTTTTAAATTTCTGACGAACTGTTTGGAGAGTTCTTTGACAAGCTCGCTGTTCAGCACTGCTATTTCCCATGGCTGGGTATTGCCCCAGTTTGGAGCCCATATCGCGTCCTTCAGGATATGTTCAATATCCTGCTTATTTACAGGTGTGTTCATAAACCCGCGTATGCTCTTCCTTTCTTTTATGACTTCCAGAAGCTCCATTTATTTCATACTCCATTGTGATTGATTGTTTTTTTAATTATGATCGGATTCTGCGTAATAATATCCTGCGCGAAAACACAGTTATCGCATTGTTTAACGATCTGTAATATTATTGCCGTGATTAGACCAATAAAACAAACACTTTTTTATCATCCGGGGTGGAGTTTTAACGGTGAACGACGCTTACCGGCTTTGATTTTTCCTTTTTTCGGAGGTGAAACGGAGGTGATAGAATTCAAAGAAGAAGATGATATGCTGATATCCGGTGTCCGGGAAACGATTTTCATCCCTGCCCTGTCCGCAATATTTGTATTCATGTATCCTGATATATACAGGTTGTAGCCGCTCATGTTCACGTAACGGGCTTTTTTATTGAAGATGTATCTCTCTTCTTCTGTCATGGTCTGCCATGTCCGGACTGCATTGCCGAACACGCGGCGTACGGCGCGCTGGGCTTCGGTATCTGGATTGCGCGGTATCACGTGAATGCGGACGCACTGGCGCCCGTGCCTGTAGTAGAATACAAGGCTGCCTATGCGGCCGTGTATTGACTTTATCATCGGGGCTGTGGCTGCTACTGCCATTGGTACTCTCCTTCTTTGTTATTGTCTTAATTATTTAGAAGCTGTCTTAAAAATTCGATCCATTGGGTAATCAATTATTGATACACGGAGAATAATGAATTCAATATAAATTTCCGAGGACTGTTTGAGTTCTTACAAGTAGTTGTTTGAGTTCCGCAGGAAATTTATATTGAATTCATTATTCTCCGGGCAATTATTTGATAAGTATTGCTACAATAATAATTCAAAACAGGATTTTTAAGACAGCTTCTATAAATACTCAATACTTTAAATATAATAAATATTATAATTATGGCAAGCAAATTTATTTTGTATATTATATTTTTTATTTATTATGGTTCTGCAAGCGAAGACCGGAGCGGACTCGGCTGTGTTTGTTTTTGTGATTAAGGAATGTAATTGACATTAAAATATTTAATTATTATTTGTTTCATGATATATTATTCTTATTTAAATCAAGCAAAAGGACGGACCATGAAGCCCTATAAGACGGATAAAACAGGCGAAGATATTCTTGATATTCTTGCCATGGACGGAAGAATCTCTCATGAGGACATTGGCAAACAGCTCAACATACCGGTGAGCACGGTAACTAAATATGTAGAAAAATTTGAAAAGGACAGGGTGATCCTCAGGTACAGGGCGCATATTAACTGGGAACGGATCAAAGAACACGAAGTCAGGGCACTGATCGAGGTTAAGGTCATTCCCCAACGGGGTTCCGGTTTTGACGCTGTCGCGGAATCGATATACCGCTTTTCGGAGGTAACGGCGGTTTATCTGATTTCAGGGGGTTATGACCTGCTCGTTCAGGTTGAGGGGCCGAATCTGAAGGAGGTCGCGCTGTTCGTTTCGGAGAAGCTTGCTACCCTGAAGAATGTGCAGTCAACTGCCACTCATTTTCTTTTAAAGAAGTACAAGGAAGGCGGGGACATACTCGTGGCGCAGCCGGATTCGAAGAGGCTGCCGGTTAGTCCGTGATGAGGGGGATTTTCA
>CAZVYR010000427.1:0-2912 GCA_964631555.1 uncultured Leptospirales bacterium | reverse complement strand
CCGATTATGCAGGTAGCGCCTATTACCACGCCTGTGCCGTGATCGATAAAGCATTTCTCTCCTATCAGGGCGCCGGGATGAATGTCTATGCCTGTTGAAGAATGCGCCATTTCCGAGATTATTCTGGGTATAAAAGGAACCTCGAGTTTGTACAGCTCATGGGCGATCCTGTAATTGGTCAGGGCTTTCAGGCTGGGGTAGCAGAATATAATTTCGCCGAGATTATCGGTTGCCGGGTCTCCTTCGTATGCTGCCATAACGTCGGTGGCCAGTAGTTCTCGTATGCCGGAAAGTCTTTTCAGAAAACTGACTGTTTTCTCCCTGGATTTCCTCTCACAGTCTTCACAATGGTCCGCATCTACTGTGCATGTAAAACATAGTCCCCGCTTGATCTGCTCGGACAGGGTAATGAATATTCTGTCTATTGCGGCGCCGAGATAATAGCGCATTGTTTCCGGCTTGACATCGGAATTGCCGAAATAGCCTGGGAAAAGAACGGATCTCAGCAGCTCTACTACCTCCTCAAGCACTTCTATGGATGGCATTGGCGCTTCATGTTTGGATCTGTGGTATACTCTTTTATATGACTCTCCGTGACAGAGTTCCTCGATTATATTGTTTAAATGGGTCTGTATATTATTCGCGTTTGTATGTTCTTTTAGATTTTCCACGTCTAACTCCTGGGAATGTCCGGTCTGTTGATGAACCGGGCTGATCTTTATAGTGTTTTTATTTGTTATCCTTGGGATATTCCTGTTCCATTCAGCAGGTTTAAATGACAGGGCCTGAAGCGGGCTATGAATATTTACCTGCCGGTTTCCGGGTCCCTGTATTTACAATATATTCCAGTATGGTAAAATTGTAAAATAAAAAAGCAATATTCGATATTATTTAAACCTGATCTCTACTGATCCGCCGTGTTTGTCGTCGAATCCTTCAGCCTTTGACATCAGGTTTACGGGCTTTCTGGCAATTTCAAGTGCTTCTTTTGTCAGGTACTGGAAGGACGTTCTTCTGAGAAACGTATCCACTGAAAGGCCGGATGCGAACCTGCACGCGCCGCCTGTGGGCAGTATATGGTTTGTGCCTGAATAGTAGTCGCCAACGGCAACTGGTGAATAGTTGCCCAGGAATAGCGAGCCGACGTTCCTGATGTTTTCAAGGTAATCCATGGGATCTGTTACCATGAATTCCATGTGTTCAGGCGCGTATGAGTTGGAAAATTCTATTGCCTGGTCTATTGTTTCCGCGAGTATTATCAGGCCGTTATCCTGTATTGATTTTTTCTTTATTTGAGTTCTGCCTTTGCCGGAATCTATATCCTTAATTATTTCTTCTTTTACTTTTTGGGCTATGGATGCGGAGGTTGTTACGAGCAATGGAATGGCCATTTCGTCGTGTTCGGCCTGGGACAGAAGGTCGTACGCGATCCATTCGGGATTGGCATTCTCATCTGCTATTATAAGGACTTCGCTTGGGCCTGCCATTGAGTCTATCTGGATGGCTCCGAGGCTGAAGAGATGGGCTTTGGCTGCTGTAACGTAGATATTTCCGGGGCCTGCTATTATGTCGGTCTTGGCAACACTTTCGGTGCCCAGCCCGGCTGCTGCTATTGCCTGCGCGCCTCCTGCTTTCAGGATTTTGCTTATGCCCAGTATCCTGCATATTCCGAGTATGATGTCAGGGATGCGTCCGTGTTCGTCCGGAGGCGAGATGAGCGTGATATTTTTTGTGCCGGCGATGATCGCGGGGATGACGGACATAAGCACGGAAGACGGGTAGGATGCCTTGCCGCCGGGAACGTAAAGGGCGGCTTTTTCTATGGGCTGGTACATTATGCCCAGGTTTGTGCCGTCGCTGCGGGAGTAGTTTATCATTTCGCGTCTCTGGTGTATATGGAATTCTTCGATGTTTACCTTTGCGTTCATAAAAGCATTGAGCTGGTCAGGGTCTGCTTTGCGGTAGCCGTCTTCGATTTCCTCTTTAGTGGCAAGCAGGGTGTCAAGTTTTACGCGGTCGAATTTTTCGGTGTATTTGAGTACTGCAAGGTCGCCGTTTTCCCTGACGTCGTTGATGATGGGAATTACTGTGTCGCGCAGTATGTCGCTCAGGTCCTGCCCGAAGCGGTTAAAGAGCTTATCAAGATCCTGTCCGGAGATGTCTTTCAGTTTTTTTATTTTTATCATTATACCTTTCCTGATATTAGATATATTGTGTTTCAACATAAATCCACGGGGCATAAGAGTCAACTCACATTTTATAAGGGTATTTCTGCCGGCTTTTCCCATGGGGGAACACTCTGTGCAGGTAAGGACAAAGACTAGCTGAACCGGGATGGACAGGATTAGGGTTTCAGTTTTCAAAGATCGGTGTAACCAGTAAGGTAGGGGGGTGCAGAGGCATCGGACCTTTGCAGGTCCGATGCCTCTGCACAAAACGTTTTTAACGTACACTGACGTCATATTTCAGATTAACTACACCCCTGCTGCTGTCATGATGCCCTCACCCGGCCGAGCCTGACGGCCGGCCACCCTCTCCCACGCAAGCGCGGGCAAGGGTAAAACCGTGATAAAAAAGTACCGAATATCACTATACTCCTGCTGTTGCAAGCATCGATACAGCAGATGATACTAGTGTCGCGTTTGCATAATCGCTGTCAGTGACTATTGCGTACACGTAGTACTCTGCCCCTGGATCGAGGCCTGTTATGCTGAAGGGCGATGCAGGGTTAAGACCTGCTTCGTGAATGAAGACTTCGTTCGTGACTTTGCCTTCGATCACTCTCTGGGTAAAGAAGATCACGTGTTTGTCTGCCAGGCTTTCCGCGTGAGCGAACGAGCATACTATCTCGCCTGTTGGCGGATCGTAGTCTGCGTTTAAAGACAGAAGAGCGTCTTCTCCCATAGGTTTGA
>CAZVYR010000426.1:0-2933 GCA_964631555.1 uncultured Leptospirales bacterium | reverse complement strand
AGAAATGATGCAGGATAATCAATAACACGTTTGGGTGACCTGAAAAATATTAATATTTATTCTCTTTAAAGCAAAGGAGGAACCTGGTCCATGTCCGGAAGAATTTTGAATTATAAACACAATGAAAGAATAATCACTTCAGGCGATATAGAAAAAAGAATGTATATAATTATCGAAGGCAAAGTGGAAATCATATTAACTGACGGTTCTCATAAGATCACCGTGGCTACGCTTAATAAAGGTGATTTTTTCGGTGAAATATCAATATTTAACAACAGACCCAGAAGTGCAAATGCCTACGCTATCGGTGACGTCAAACTGGCATATATAGATGATACACAGCAGTTGAAAAAATTTCTGCTAAAAAATCCGTCTTTCGCAGCAAAGATGGTGCACGTTTTAACAGAAAGGCTTGCGAAAACAGATGAACTCCTTTTGGGTAAAATAAATGAAATAAACAGGCTAAAGCTGATAAATAAAATTTGACTATCGGGGTAATAAAAATGAAATACCTGTTCGGTCCTGTCAATTCCAGAAGATTAGGACTTTCACTCGGCATAGATTTAATTCCTTTTAAAACCTGCTCCTTCAATTGCCTGTACTGTGAATGCGGCAAAACGACAAACATAACTACAAATATCGACAGCTATGTCCCTGTTGACCAGGTAATAACTGAGTTGGAGGAAACACTTTCCAAAAAACCCGAACTTGATGTAATAACATTCGCGGGATCAGGGGAACCGACTCTTCACAACGGAATACAAAAAATAATTCAATTCCTGAAAGATAATTACCCGCAATATAAAGTTTCAGTGTTAACTAACGGAAGCCTCCTGCATATTCAAAGTGTAAGAGAATCTATACTAAAATCAGATATCATTATCCCGTCTCTCGATGCTGTAAGCGAACAAGTATTTAAAAAAATTACAAGACCGGCAAAAGGTCTCACAGCAGCAAAGCTGGTTGAAGGCCTTGTTGCCCTGAGAAAAGACTATAAAAATAAAATCATTCTGGAAATATTTATTATACCGGGCCTTAACGACAATGAAAACGAACTCGGACTTTTAAAGTCAGCGTGCATAAATATTTCTCCGGATATAATACAACTAAATACACTCGACAGGCCAGGTACTGAAAAATGGGTGCAGCCTGCAACTAATGAAAAGCTCCTGGAAATACAGTCTTTTTTCAGGCCTCTGCCCGTTGAAATAATAAATAAACCAAAGAACAAAAATCAAGAGCCGAATACCGGGATGAGAAATCTTTCCGATGAACTTGTATCCACAATCTCAAGAAGACCGTCAACACTTGAAGATTTAACCAGTTCCTTAGGAATGAGCCAGAAGGACATTTTGAAGGTACTGCACTTTCTTTTAAGCAAAGGAATAATTAAGGAGGAAAGTTCACCGTCCGACAGGGGAACCTTTTATAGACTTAAGATATAATAAATATCACACTTCTTCTAAGAAACTTGAATTTCAAAGTACACATTTTTGCTATCTAAGTTTCTTTTACATGGTTTATCCGCCCTGCGGACGGGGTAACTTGCTAACTAAAAGGAATTCTCATTAAAGCACAGGTTTTCTCCACGCCATCCGTGGTAAAAGAAAAATTTTTGCAGTCAATATCAATACTCTTAAGAAGCGTTAAAACCATACAAAGCCCCAGCCCCATCCCTTCAGCAGCAGGATCAGGATAATCCATAAAAAATTCGGCAATGTTATCGTATTTTGCCGAGATATTAATCCTGTCATGTATTTTCTTCAGCTCCCTGTCGTTCAAAGGTAAATTATTAATCACCTTGATCGTCAGGGTATCATCGAAAATCTCAAAATATATCCTGGTAGAAAGAGCCTTTGCTTTCTTTTTAATACCATATTCGAGAACAGCCCTCTCATTCAGTATTGTTCTTAATTTTCTTACAACTTCGCTTATGGAATCTTCCGGTTTTATTATTCCCTCATCAATCAATATCTTCTTGGCATTAGCTTTAAGTCCGTTTGATATCAATTCTTTAACAGCAGAGAAAACAGGGGTTACCCACTCTTCTCTGTTGAATTTATTTAATATTTTTTGGAGAGTATAACGTATTTTATCATCCGTTTCGTCAAGCATTGAATATGAGACAAAAACAATACCAGTATTATTTGCTACCGCAGTATCAATTTCGGAATAAATTTCCTTATCTTCCATATACATGCTCCGGGATAAAAATAATCAAACCACAACTAAGCGGAAAATCGAGGATTTCAAGATATATACGGATTTTCCCACTCCGTCATTTGCCGGCATTTGAAAAATCATTTCTAAAATAAAATATTTATTGATTTATTTCAAGAACTAATTAGCATTGCGGAACTATGTAATCATACTAATTCCTTAGACATAATAGAAAGAACTTCCTGGAAACAATTTTTTAATTGTCTGTTTTTTGTTTTTATTGTTTCTTCAGGATTTGTCTATCATTACCATCGGCAATACTTTTTTTTTATAAAGCACTTTTATGAATATAATAAAACCTCCAATGATCTAAGGATAATTTGACAACCAGTTAAAAACCTGGATTATATTTTTAAAAAACCGATTTTACCTGATACATGTATCCTGAAAAAAATATCTTTAACTCAATTATAAAAAGGTCTGATTGATTTTCTTTCTCAGGCCAAATCCTGAATATAAGGATATTTACCAATTAAATATAACCGGTCATTAATCCGTGTAAAGAATAACTGGGAATATATTTTATTCTATAAAAGGAGACCCATTAAATGTTCGACTCCATTTTCCCCTCATTATCTTCAGTTCTAACAATAACTTCCATCGGAATATTCTTTGGGCTTGTTCTTTCATTCGCCAAAGTAAAACTTACTGTTAAAAAAGATCCGAGATTCGCAGATGTACTGGAAGCTTTACCCGGTGCCAACTGCGGAGCA
>CAZVYR010000425.1:0-2985 GCA_964631555.1 uncultured Leptospirales bacterium | reverse complement strand
TTATCATCGCAGCCACCGGCATAGATCCTCCCAGCTTACTTTCCTTGTCGTACAGTAATACTCGGCCCTTATCTCAATCGCGTCCGCGCCTGCCTCTGCAAACATCTTTGCGAATTGAGTGCTTTCTTCTATCGTTATACCATCCTTAAGATCAACTTCCAAGCCGTTCATCAATGCAATAACAGGCCAGTCTTTCCCGTTCAGCCTCTTGATCTCTTTTATAACTTCAACAAACATCCTTGCCCTATTCTCCATTGTGTCGCAGCCGTATTCGTCATGCCTCCTGTTCCAGGCGCGCGATAAGAAGCTGTTAAGCAGGTGGTTGCAGGCTCCGTTAAGTTCAGTTCCGTCAAATCCTGCCTTCTTTGTCCGCTCAGCAGCCTTGGAAAATCTTTCGACTATTTCATGAATCTCAGGTATAGTAATCTCCCTTGCAACCGCAAACCCAGGCCTTGGTGATTCCTCTTTCGGTATGCTTGAAGCGAATATCCCTGCCGGCGCCTCAATAAAAAGCGGGGTCATGCCTCCCAGGTGAAATACCTGAAGAAATATAGGACAATCATATTTATGAACCGCGTCCGCCAGCTTAGCGAATCCCGGAATATACTTGTCATCTATTATGCGAAAGCCGGGCATTTCCCCTTCCTGCAGCGGAGCAGTCGGAGATACAACCAGTCCGGCGCCTCCCTTAGCCATAGCTTCAAAAAAGGCAATATATTTATCGTTCATAAATCCGCCTGTTGTGGTATCATCCCAGAACAAGCCAGTGCCGTTTTTCATGATCCTGTTTTTAAGACGCACTTTACCGATATTAATAGGTTCTGCTAATTTTTTAAATCTTGTATTAGTTTCCATAAAAAACCACCTGTTGAATATTTTATATTTATAAATGACGCCGTAAATCCTCCAGCCGACGCACCAAAAATCGTTCCCCTCCGTTCCCTTAAAACCAAAGGTTTTTTACCGTTTCAAAGCCGCTATTACTCTGATCCACTCCGTTTCAGAGTCGTATTTACTCCGTATTACATCCGGTCCTCGCTCCTGTCGAGGTGCGGTTCCCCTCCGTTTCAGAGCCGTATACTATCCGCTTCATAATACCGGGTATCCGGTATTAAACCGCTTCAAATTCTATCTTCCCTATATAAGTCAACTACTCCGTTTCCCCTCCGTCTTTGGGTCATACTTATGTCTAAATACCAATGTCGATAAAACAAAATTCGCCTTACTACAACCTGGAATCTTCAACCTTGAACTTGCTTCCGGTTCCTGAGCGCTAGCCGAAGGGTCCTCTCCGTTTCATATTCTTAATTAAGTCGTGCTTTTAGATAAATATTACTTATCCTTAATACGCTAATTACAAATCCTCATCGATTTATTATCCTCTCATTCCCCTTTCCTTTCGGGCTCAATATGACGTGTATTAAAAAAGTAGACACAGAGAACGCCCCCTTAGATAATAAAAAAACTAAAGGGGAAGTTTATGAAATATGGCAAAGAAATGAAAGACCAGGTAGTTCTCCGGATATTAAATAAGGAAACTACCATAAGAGAAATGTCAGAAGAACTCGAAGTTCATTATACAACAGTTCGAGACTGGGTACGTCAATACAGGAAGAAGAAAGATGAGTCATTTCCAGGTTCAGGAAATAGAAGCGCTTCAGATGCTGAATTGATGAGGTTGTTGAAAGAGAATACAGACTTAAAAGAGGAGAACGAATTCCTAAAAAAAGCCGCGGCCTTCTTTGCGAAAAGCCAGAAGTGAAGTATCAGTTGATACATAGATACAGCTCCCGCTTCAAGGTGTCAAAGATGTGCCGAATATTGAAAGTATCAAGGAGCGGCTATTATGCCTATTTGAAACGTCCTGAGAGTAAACGTTCAAAAAGGCATAAGGATATTTTGGAACATATAAATAGAGTACATAGAGAAAGCTTTACAATTTATGGATCTCCAATGATAACAATGCAATTAAATAACGAAGGAATATATGTAAGCAGGGGAATAGTTGCCCGCCTAATGAGGAGAAATGGTATAAGATCAAAGGTAAAGAGGAAATTTAAGGCGACTACAGATTCTAATCATAATCTTCCGGTAGCTGAAAATATTCTTAATCGTCAGTTCAAGGCAGAAGCACGTAATAAGAAATGGGTATCAGACATTACTTATTTATGGACAGACGAAGGATGGCTTTACCTTGCAGGGATATTAGATTTGTATGACGGTGCAATTGTCGGATGGTCTATGGATAGCCGTATGACAAAATCACTTATAATAAATGCATTGAGAGAAGCCTGTATAAGGAGAAATCCTGGTTCTGGGCTAATTCTACATTCAGATCGAGGCAGCCAGTATTGCAGCAATGACTACCAGGAAGAAATTAAGAAGAGGCAATTCATCTGTAGCATGAGCAGGAAAGGTAATTGCTGGGATAACGCTCCCATGGAATCATTCTGGGGAAAACTTAAGACAGAATGGATTTATGGTAAAAGGTTTCGAACCAGGGATGAGATTAAGCAGGCTGTATTTGAATATATTGAATTGTTTTACAACCGTAAAAGATTACGATCAACTAATGGATATGTAGCTCTGTTAAAAATGGGGATTACAGTTTAACTTAGGCATCTTATAAGGGATTCTCTCTGTCTATTTTTTTCGAGCAACGTCATATTTTATCGGATATAAAAGAATACCGGTTTACGGTTATCTGTTTTTGGGAGAGTCCTTACACTACGTTTGCCCGGAGGAAAAAATACTTGTGTTACAAAAAAAAAATAATTTATTTCTGTTTGGAATTCCGGGCAAACCGAAGGTAGTTAAAAAATGTGATGTGTATTTCCTTTATATGAATAATTCCCGGCATTAAATAGAATAAGCAAATTGTATGGTAAATAATATTAAAATTAAAAAGTATTAAAATATCAAATATAAAAAATAGATTATATATAATACTTTTTAATCAATTACTGTGCAGTTTCTTATTTTTCT
>CAZVYR010000424.1:0-3015 GCA_964631555.1 uncultured Leptospirales bacterium | reverse complement strand
TAAATGCTTCCACTTTTGGAATGAAAGAAGACGTTTACCAGAGAAACCTGATCTCAATTAAAGATAAAACAATCTCTTTCTCTATGAGATATATCCACTGGAAAGGGACTCCTGCTGAGATCGGAATACAAAAAGCTGATTTCATTAAAAAGAATCCTGGCATTTTTCAGACATTAGAAGATTCAACAAGCCTTAGCGGGACAAGATCAGGAGTACCCGGAAAGGTCAGAGATAACCTTAAAAAATATTTTCCTGAAATCTATAACGAGATCAACGCATTTGTAAACAGATACGGGATATCCGAAGAAAAGGCTATGGCAATTGCGGGAATTCATTTTCATATCGGGGGATGCAGTATATACATAAATTCTTCTCCGTTTCCCTTTCTTGCAAGAAATTATGACTGGGCTCCCACTATGGTTGACGGGATAATATCTTCAGATGAAAACGGGAAAGACAGGTATTCATCAATCAGCATTTCCTCATCAATATTCGGAAGCCTTTCAGGAATAAACGAGCATGGTTTGTCTGTTGCAATAGCCGGAATTAACAGCAAGAATCAATTTCCTTATACCGGCGGTATCAGTATGCCTGTTATTGTAAGAGGTATACTTGACAAAGCTAAAGATATTGATTCGGCAATTGCTTTGCTTATGGAATTGCCGCATACAACTGCATGCAACTACGCGTTGCTGGATATATCGGGAAATATGGCAGTTGTCGAGGTTGCATCCAAAGATATTAAAGTAAGAAGAAGCACGTATCAGAACAAGTTCTTAACAGCAACCAATCACTTTCAGTCTATATCAAATAAATCTGAAAATATAAGAATAATGCCTAATAGTGTCCGGAGGCAAAAAGTGATCGAAGAGTTCAATAAAATACATCCGGATGCGGATATTAATGAAATATTTAATTTTATGGGTAATATAGAAAATGGCCCGGCAATGGGTAATTATTCTTCAATGATGGGAACACTCTGGACAATTGTTTATATACCCCGGGAAAAGAAAATGATCATTCGGGTGGGATTGAATGGAGACAGAAAAGAGTTCAATATCGGAGATAATAAAGAAGATATTTTGAATTGTAATCTTAAAGATCTGCCTCCAAAATTAAAAGATTATTTGTGAAATAATATTAAATTTGTCATGTCTAATAAATTTAAAGATACCAATAGTTAGAATTTGAAGCGGTTTAATACCGGATACCCGGTATTATGAAGCGGATAGAATGCCTTTGCTAATAACGGGCAGAAAGAGCAAAATCCTTTTTGAAATGACCATTCATCAGGGGAGACTTGTTTTAAAATTATTCCGGATTAGTTATTATATTCCCTTGTTATTGCTGCAGGTTTTACTGTGACTGGTATTACGTGTTTGATGTTTGTTTGATTGAAAATACTAATTGTCTATTTTATTATATTCATATTGACAGATGGTTTATATGCATAATTTTTGTCTGGTTGTCTTCAAACTGTTTCTTGAACCTGATCATTTTATCGTTCCAACGTTAAATTATAAAATAAAAAATCAGTCAGGTTGAGCAAAGTAATTTCTATGATATAATAATCAATAAAGGTTTATAATTGATATGAAAAACCTTATAATTATTCTATTATTCGCTTCTTTATTTTTAATTTATGCGTGCGGTAATAAAGAGAACGAAAATAAAATAAATAAAACTACATCAGAAAAAATTAAAGATTCAAAGGAACTTCTTAAGCAATCAATAAAGAATGCTAAAGATATCCGATCTGATATAATTAAAAAAAAGACTACTGATAATAAGAGCGTTAAGAATTTTTCTGTAAAGGATAAGGCGGAAGTACGATCCGATTATGAAAAAAAAGAGACTACTGATAATAAGAAGCCCGAACCTTCTGAAAATCCTTTTGAAAAATATAGTTCCAGCGGCATTTCAAAGATGGAATCAGGGGATTACAGGGGTGCGCTGGCTGATTTCGATAAAGCTATTCTGATTAATCCAATTGATCAGAAGATCCTTAACCAAAGGGGTTTTGCAAAATATATGCTCGGAGATTATAAAGGAGCTGTGTCGGACTACAGCAAGGCCCTGGAATTAAATCCCGGATTTACAGAAGGATATTTAAACAGGGGCAAGGCACGGATTGCGTTAAAGGATTACGGCAATGCTATAAACGATTTTAATACCGTTATAAATTTAAAGCCGGAAAACTTTGAAGCCTACCATGGCAGAGGATATGCAAAATATAAGATGAAAAGACATAATGAGTCTGAAGCTGATTATACTCTGGCTATTGATTATAATAGAAATTATAAAAAGGCTTATTATGACAGGGGTATAAACAGGGAAGAGGCAGGTGATTTTCTTGGCGCTTTCGATGATTTCAGTAAAGTTATTGAACTTGATGCCAAAGACTATTTCGCATACCTGAACAGGGGGAATGTAAGACAAAAGTTTAAAGAATTTAAGGAAGCAATCTCGGATTTTAATAAAGCTGTTGAACTGAATCCGGGTTTTACTGCGGCTTACTTTTTAAGAAGTTATGCCAGGCGTGAACTTAAAGATTTTCATGGAGCTATAACGGATTATGATAAAATAATCGAACTTGATCCTGAAAATGTTGATGCATACTTTGAAAGGGGCAAATTAAAGGAAGAAGTTCAGGACTTTCATGGTGCTATTGAAGATTATGACAGAGCCGTTGATCTTAAACCAGAGGAAGCAAAATTCTATTATTACAGGGGAAATGTAAAGCTTCGTATAAAATTACAGGAAGAAGCATGTTCTGATTTTAAAAAGTCTGAATTACTTGGATGGAAAACGGAAAAAATAAAGAATGCCTGCCAATAACACCACACGATTAAAACCAGGATATTTCTCCGCTGCGAAATTTTTATTTTTTTTCGCACTGTTTTTATTTGCCGGGGTTTTTAGTTTCAGCACTGAAGCGGCACAGACCAGTGACGAGGAAGCAATTGAGGAACTTGAGAGGAAGCAGTTCGAAATTGAAAGAAGATTAAGAGAAAA
>CAZVYR010000423.1:0-3054 GCA_964631555.1 uncultured Leptospirales bacterium | reverse complement strand
AGCCATTATTGTTTCCATTACGGAGCCATGTATAAGGTTTTCAGTCTTTTTTACTTCTTGTGCAATGGCGGGTAAAATCGAAGAATATGATATAATATTACACATCTCAATACCGGCGCTTTTCAAAGCCAGATGAAAAGAGCCTGCATGAATCGTGATATTGCTCTCACCCTTTCCTTTGGTAACAAAGTAATCCTTTGGTATTCTGTTCCCAATGGTCAGTTCGTGAATTGGAGAGGTCCGTTGAGGCCTCAATAGTTTACTTAGGAGAATTCTTTTGTTCATTTCTCCATCCCCCAAAGAAAAAGATGCGGATCTCTTAACAGTGATCCAATTCTTATTAATATTTACTTTTTAGATAAAATATTCCGTATAGGAATCTCCTGTTATCTTAAGTTTTTAAGGCAACCTTTTTAAAACATGCTCAAAATAATTCAAACTTTTTTTTCAAATTTTCTTATTTTTTTCGTAATTCCCCAATAACAATTTTTATGTTTTCTTAGGCATTCGGCAATTATTTTGTTAATAATAATGACAATTTTATCTGTTTGCTGGATGATGAAAAATACCCGTAAGCGGGCTCTTGTATTGAGAAGTTATTTAACATTTAGTAAGCAACTCACCCCGCCCTGCAGGGCGGTTCCGCCCTACGGGCGGGGACAAATCCTGAAGAAACTGGAATAAATAATAAAATGTGATATTATGAAATTTAGTTTCTCAGAAGATATAAAAATAATGGTTGTAAATATAAATACTATGCTTTAATAAATCAAGAAAAATATTTTATATAATATATTTTACTCTTCGGCCAGAGCAGATCAGGCCTTTTATGTATTAATGATCTGCTGCTATAACAATGGCAGATCAAGGACAATTAAAAAATCTGATACTGATTATAAAAACATGAATATGGTAGAAGTTACAGGATTAAAAAAATATTTCAAAGTAAGAAAGGAAGGGTTCTTCGAAAGCCCTGGTATTATAAAAGCTGTTGACGATATCAGTTTTTCAATTCCCGAAGGCAAAACCCTGGGGATGGTAGGCGAAAGCGGAAGCGGAAAGACAACAGTGGCCAGATCGGTATTAAGGCTCATAGAGCCGAATGCCGGTGAAGTAAATATCGCCGGAACGGACATAACTATGCTCAAAGGCGAAAACCTCAGGAAATTCAGGAAAAACATGCAGCTCGTTTTTCAGGATCCTTATGGTTCACTCAATCCAAGGATGACTATTGAGAAAATTATCACTGAACCTCTGCGCATTCACATGAAAATGAGTAAAAAAGACATTATGGATCGGTTAAAGAATCTTCTTGAATTAGTGGGACTAAATCCCGACCAGGTTGACAGGTATCCTCATGAATTCAGCGGAGGCCAGAGGCAGCGTATTGGTATTGCGAGAGCAATAGCACTGAATCCGAAATTCGTGATATTGGATGAGCCGGTATCGGCGCTTGATGTTTCTATTCAGGGTCAGATACTCAACCTGCTTTCAGATCTGCAGGAAAAATTAAAATTAACTTATCTTTTTGTGGCGCACGATCTCGCGGTTGTGGAACATATCAGCGACAATATAGTAGTTATGTATCTGGGCCGCATTGTGGAGGAGAATTCAAAGCAGGGCCTGTATGAGAAGCCCCTTCATCCTTACACGCAAAGCCTTTTGAAATCAATACCGGGAAATAAACCCGGCAAACATGGTTTCAATGTTTTACCCGGAGAGATACCTTCCCCTGAGAATCCTCCGGGCGGCTGCTATTTCCATCCCAGATGCCCGCATGCAATGGATATATGCAAACAGGAGTATCCGTCCATGAGGGAACAGGGGAATGCCAGGGTAGCCTGCTTTCTTTACGAGGAAAAATAAGTTACTCATCTGGCTGACTTTTTATTTTAAAATTTACCGTTGAATCGATACAATGATCTGATTTTAATAAATTTCAAGGCAACAAGGATGTTGCCGAAAGCCGCATAGCCAGGAGTGGCTATTTTGCGGCGTGAAATTTATTAAAATCAGATCATTGTATCGATAATTTTGACAATATTAGCAGAAAATGTCAGCCAGATGAGTAATTTATTCAATTTCAGAGAATATTTTGGTTTTTTCGAGGAAATATCTTTTATAAACATTGGAGAGCATTTTCTCAACGTTTGAGATCAATTCCCTGTCTGTTGTTCGCTTCTGTATGTATTTGTTAACACCATTCAGATCTTCCTTTAATATCCTGCCCAGGTCGTCAAGAGCCTGCGCGTAAGCGATAGCAACCGGAGATTTCGATTTCTGTTTTTGCTGTCTCATCTCCTCTTCAAGCTCGATTTCCCTGCGTGTTCTCGCTTCAATATCCCTGGCTAACTCCTTTAGTATTTTCTCTGCTAATACATGGAAATTAACCGGGCATATTAATTCGTATAAAGCAGCATTATAAACACACCTGGTATAATCCATATCCGGCAATAGTTGTGAGTAATAATTATTTTTTATAAGATTCATTACTGCTTCATCAATAATTATCCTGTTATTATAAGGCATTGAGCTGATCAGGTCATTTTTTAATTCGTCAAAATTTATTAATTCTTCGTTTATTATCTTAACACTTTCCAAAATGATTTGTATATCAATTGTTATCCTTTCAGCAGGCAATCTTGTATCATTATACTTGTTAAAAGTAGTATTGATATTCAACGCTGCTTTTGCCGCGTCCGGACCATTGTTAAAAAAAGCCAGGATTCTGCCGTTAATAATCCTGGCAAGAATGCCGCTATTATCAGTTATTGAGTTAAATAACATTTCGTTCATTTGCTGGTATAAAAGAGTTATTTCAAGAATGTTTAGATCCTTTATTCTTTCCCGGAAATTAAAGATATTGATATTCAGAATTATCTTTTTTTCATCGGTCAGTCCTTCGATACCGCTTTTTTTCTTATTCCCCGGAATTTTGTCCTTAAGGTCAACAGTATCCAGCTTTTTAAATATATTTATAATAAAATGATCGATCTCTTTTAACTCTTCATCAGGAAGCCGGGATATCAGGGGAATTATATCCCGGGATATAGC
>CAZVYR010000422.1:0-3066 GCA_964631555.1 uncultured Leptospirales bacterium | reverse complement strand
TCTTTGTACAGGCTTTTAGGCTCCCCGACAGACAGACCTCCGATCGCAAACCCGGAAAAATCATACTGTACAAGCTGTTCAGCGCATTCTTCCCGTAAATCCTGAAAGACACTTCCCTGAACGATTGAAAAAAGCGCCTGTTCTTCAGTTTTAAAATCCTTCTGCCAGTATTCAAAGGATGACCGCGCCCAGTTAACAGTGCGGTTAACAGCAGCAACGGCTTCTTCCCTTTCAGCCGGATAATGCGTGCACTGATCAAGCACCATCATTATATCAGAGCCTATAACTCTCTGAATGTCCAGGACACCCTCCGGAGTAAAGAGATGAAGCGACCCGTCAAGATGCGACTTGAACTCAACCCCGTTTTCCTGTATACTGCATAAATCGGAAAGTGAGAATACCTGGAATCCTCCTGAGTCCGTTAACATAGGCTTATGATAACTCATGAAGTTATGCAGACCACCCGCTTTCCTGAGTATTTCGGTTCCCGGCCTGATAAATTGATGGTATGTATTGGATAAAATTATCTCAAATCCTATCTCATCTATATCCTTCAGGGTCAGTGCCCTAACCGCGCCCCTGGTTGCCACAGGCATAAATACCGGCGTATTAATTATACCGCGTGTAGTTTTAATTTTACCGCGTCTCGCATTAGAAGACACATCTTTTCCAAGTATTTCAAACTCCATTCCTTAATCCGGGGAATCATATTTTAAAGATTGTATTATTATTAAACATGCTTACTGCAGAACAAAAATTCTAAGCAATAAAAATGAGTACCTTAACAACTATCTTAGATCTGTATCCTCGCTCCTCCCTGAACATTCACATCGCTGCGATTATGCAGGTCCACCATTGTTTCAATATTCAGCTTCATAGAAAAGAGATTGATTTCAAGACCTAATATATAGGTTGGAATTACAGGACTAGGCCTGTATTTGTTTTTGGAAAGAAATAGCAGGCTGCCTACCTGGCCTGAACCTGTTGCAGCCTGATAAATATCATTCGTTGTGGTCACTTGCCCCGTACCGCTGAATTTAATATCAAAAGACCCCATATTTCCCGCGAGGCCGAACCCGCTGTAAAGACTGAAAAGATAGAAAACATCAAAAAAAGCAACAACCTGCGTATCCACCGTGAATATTGACCAGGCTATATCCGCGCCAAACTCGCCGTCAAAAGCCATATCAACGGAAGTCGGTGTCCCCAGGACGTTCACGTCAATCCCTTCAAAATCGTATTTATAATCTCCCAGAAAGCTGATCTTCCCATACATAAAATTCCCGCCAAGGCTTATCGTAATTCCCCCGAAAGCCAGGTAAAAAGGTAAAAATCGCTTTCTCCCAACAATATTATATCTCAGCTTTGCACCAACGGAATATATCAAAAAGTCATTCAATGTTGCAACATCAGACTCATAATCTACATCTTTTTTATATTTGTTTATAGCAGATTTACTAATATAAAACATCTTGCCAAGTAAATCAAAACCGCCGGCTAACCCCAACCCGACATGAATGACCGGGTTTGGAGCATATGCAGGGAGAGTGTTGTTGTCGCTTGCAGGATTTTCGTCGTCATAGTATCCCATATTCGCAAGCCCGGCACCGACTGAGATACCTATCTCAAAATGCGGAAAGCTTCCTAAATATGCCTTGCCTATAGGATAACCGAGTATATTTGCAAGAGCAAAAGCGTCTGCAACATACGGTCCGTTCAAGTCCGTAGTATCCTGGACCTGCACTCCCATTTCTTCCAGGCCGAAATCGGGCAAAGTCAGTCCTGCATCCAACGCGTCCTGATGAAGCTGAAGGCTTATATCAGTACCGGAATAAGCGGTATTAAAGATAATAACAACAAAAACAAAAGAACATAATAGTATGCCTGCAGCGTTTTTTATTTTTAATATTCTTTTCATTGAGTCAAATTACCTGACCAAAATGAGAATAATATTTCATTCCGGGTTATTAATAATAAATACCTGCCTTCAGATTTGTCAATGCAATTAAAGCCACGCAAAGTGAATAACAAAATGTTATCCGACATTATTCAGTTAATTCTAATTTTTCTTTAACGGCCAGTTGCTGCAAAAAAACTGTCAATCTATAATTATTCCGTCAAAATAACCGGCCCGTCTTTTGTTACAGCAACGGTATGCTCGAACTGGGCGGATAGCTTCCCATCTCCGGTAACTGCAGTCCAGCCGTCTTCAAGAAACACAGCTTCGCCCGAGCCTTCATTTACAGCAGGCTCAAGTGCAAGCACCATCCCTTCCAGGATCATCCTGCCCTTTCCTCTGGTCCCGAAATGGGGCACTGACGGCAATTCATGCACGGCAAATCCCACGCCATGCCCTGTAAAACAGCGTACAATGCTGAATCCGCTGGCCTCAACATTTTCCTGAACTGCTGCTCCCATATCGCCGAATCTCCTGCCCGGATACATGTTTTCAATTCCCATATAAAGGGCCTGCCCCGCTACAGATGCCAGCCTGTGTGCCGAATCAGAACAGGGATTTACTGCAAATGTATGGCAGCCGTCCGCGAAATAGCCTCCTTTGACTATACCGATATCGATCTTTACAAGATCGCCTTTTTTAATTACTTTATTTTTCGACGGAATACCATGTACAATTTCATTATTAATTGAAATACAGGTAGAGTAATTATAGTTCTTTAAAGTCTTAAAGGAAGGTCTTGCTTTTGATTTATAAATAATTTCCCCGATAAAATCATCCAGTTCCATAGTAGAACGGCCAGGCAGGTATATGCTTTTGATTACTTTAAAAATCTCGCCGATTATCCTGCCGGCATCTTTTATCCTCTTAATATCGTCAGATGATTTTAACCTGAGTTGTTTCTTCATCTGCCTGAAGAAGACGCTGCTTCCTCGGGTTTCTTGCCCGGATTTTTATTTTTCGAATTATCAACAGCCTTATCCTCAATAAGACATGCCGCAATTTTTATCTTTTTCTCAATTTCAGAAGTTATACCTGGATTGCTGTTAAGAAAATTTTTCGCGTTTTCCCTGCCCTGCCCTATTCTTTCTTCACCATATGAGAACCAT
>CAZVYR010000421.1:0-2940 GCA_964631555.1 uncultured Leptospirales bacterium | reverse complement strand
CGATGAGAGGTGTTGTTTTTTGATACACTGCTGCGCGGCTACTCGACAACCGGGGTCATCTTGATATGCGCGGCTTTGCTGCTAGTCGATGACAGGTGTTGCTTCACGATACACTGCTGCGCGGCTACTCGACAACCGGGGTGTCTTGGTACGCGGTTTTGGGGCTACATGCTAATCGTGGTTGTCTCGATACGCCGGGGTCATCTTGATATGCGCGGCTTTGCTGCTATTCGATGAGAGGTGTTGTTTTTTGATACACTGCTGCGCGGCTACTCGACAACCGGGGGCATCTTGGGACGCAAATTTACAGCTACTTGCTAATCTGGAAAAGTAAGACCGGTTGTTGAGTGTTCCTTGCAAAGCAAGGTACGTATCGAGACGACCGGACGTTGTTTTAACTATATCTATCGCTTCCGGTAGATTATGCTTTGAGATTGCCAAGGAATGTTCATTTATAATTGAATTATGGGAAAATAACTAGTGAAAGGGTATATGTATATTCTTGAATGTGCTGATGGTACTTATTATACAGGAAGTACTATCGATTTGGAAAGAAGGGTTGCGGAACATTCCGGATTTTCCGGTACAGCATACTTGCGGATGCATTGCCTGCTATTTCTGCAATAGAACACGGCATTGCCAACGCGTCCGCTTATTGATGTTAATGCCGGATTTATTTTTGCTGTTGCCATTCTACGTCTCCTTTAATTAACGTTTTTTTATCTCTATTAATCTATACACAAACACATTACATCTTTTTGAACATTTTAGTGATTATATTCAGCAAAATTAAACAATATTCCGTTATTTTGCAAAATTTATCTTAAAAAATAAATATTTTGTTATAAAATTAAATACCTTAATATAAATATTAAAATTTTAATCAATATATTGAAAAATATTATTCTCTGATAATTATGACTTATATTTAAAATAAGCTGTGTGCAAGAGGGAAATATTTTTATCCGGATTTATTATCTGAAGGAAAAGATAAATAATGATTACATATATAAATTCAGTTTCCCAAACCGGAAAAGATGAGAAGAAGCCGAAATTACTTGATAAAGTGCGGGACGCTATACGTACAAGGCATTACAGCCTTAAAACAGAAATGACATATATTCACTGGATAAAACGATATATCTTTTTTCATAACAAGCGCCATCCTGCGGAGATGAGTGAACCTGAAATAAATTCCTTTTTATCTCATTTAGCTGTAAACTGCAAGGTGTCTCCGTCCACGCAAAACCAGGCTTTATGCTCAATAATATTCCTGTATAAACATGTTATAAATAAGGAAATCGGATCTTTAAACGATATTGTATGGGCCAAAAAGCCCAAAAAGATACCTGTTGTTTTTTCACGGGATGAAATAAAGCTTATTTTTCAACAGTTATCCGGCAAAAATAAAATTATGGCTGCCCTGCTATATGGATCAGGACTGCGCCTTAGTGAATGCCTTCAGCTTAGAGTAAAAGATATTGAATTTGATTTTAACCAGATTCTGGTAAGAGACAGCAAAGGAAAAAAAGACAGAGTAACACCTCTGCCTGAATCAATTATCGAAAGCCTTAAAGAGCATCTTGAAAAAGTGAAATTACAGCATGAGAAAGATTTAAAAGACGGCCTTGGTGAGGTTTATCTGCCTTATGCTATTGAAAAAAAATATAAAAGCGCGAATAAGGATTTTGCATGGCAGTATGTCTTTCCCGCATCCCGGATTTCCACGGACCCGGTAAGCGGAACAAGAAGAAGGCATCATCTTGATGAATCCGTGCTTCAAAAAGCAGTTAAGACAGCTATTAGAAAAGCCGGCATTAACAAACACGCCAGCTGTCATAATTTCAGGCATTCATTTGCAACACATCTTCTTGAAGACGGCTACGACATAAGAACTGTTCAGGAACTACTGGGCCATGAGGACCTGAACACAACGATGATTTACACACACGTTATGAACAAAGGCGGCCTTGGAGTAAAGAGCCCGGCCGATAATTTGTAATTTTATAGATACGAGAAAATATAATGACAGTGAAAAGAAAGCTAATGCCAGGCGAAGCCGGAACAAAAAGATGGATAAAAAAATATGGCGAAGATTTATTTTGTGTCCGGTATCGCTACGACGAAGATAATGAACAAAAAATTACTACTGTTGAGATTATAGTTGATAAAGACAAATGGGAAAGAAATCGGAATAAAATTCCGGCAAATAAAATTATGCATATCAGGATTGAGTATGGTGAGCTTGGCTTATCGAAACTTGTAAAAGCAGCAGGCGGCAGATGGAATAAAAAGATTAAGCTGTGGGAACTCCCTTATAAGGAAGTAATATCTCTTGGACTTAAAAAAAGAATTGTTAATATGTCGAATAAAAATGTATTGAAAAATTAAAATATAAAATAAAATATTTCTAATATTAGACATTTTTATAAAAAATGGGTAAATATAGACATAAATGTCTAATATTAGACATGAATATTGAAGTTATTTTGCCGTTCAATATTATGTTAGGTTTATAATGGTACAGTAAAGGATCATCCTTTACATTCGTGTTTCAAAAAACTGTAAAGTATGATCCTTTGTGAACACATAAAATATGTTGATTTTTTAAAAATGAATCAAAAAAACTATAAGTTCGATGTGTTTATAAGTTACGCCCATGAACAAGCCAACTTCGTCCAAGTTCTAATAAAGAGACTGCGTAGACGGAGCATCAAGGGTCAACAAATACGCGTCTGTTGGGACGGACTTCTTGTCCCTGGTGACAATTGGCGTACATTTCTTGTCCGTGGAATTGCTGAATCACAGACAATAATCCCGATCATCTCACACGATTACTTGCGGTCACAAACTGGACAATGGGAACTCATCCTCAGGACAATCGCTGATCCTTTGAATAAAGATAAGAGTATTATCCGGGAATTGATGCTGAATTTTTCT
>CAZVYR010000420.1:0-3128 GCA_964631555.1 uncultured Leptospirales bacterium | reverse complement strand
CCCGAAAAAAAATTCAACCCCCCCCCTGAAATATGCCGGAAACAGCCAAAAAATGTAAGGCGAAATTGTATATTAATATAGAGGAGTAATCTTTTTTAAAATGATTTTTTCAGTTAATACGAGCAATCAATATGTAAGGTAATTGCGTATATAATTTTGGAAGGGGGAAAATATTTTAACTGAAATATCAATAAAATCTTTGTAAATCAAATAAATCCTGTTTGTAAGATTTAAGGAAGAATCATAATGGCAACAGCAAAACCGAACATACTAATAAACTCTATCAGCGGACGACTAGGCAACGTCGTGTTTTACACACGCCGGCGCGCCGCCAGCGGCGCGATCACCCAGTGCGTGCGCGCCCACGTCATACCGCGCAATCCCGACACCGTCGCCCAGCGCGCAGTGCGCCTGGGCTTCCGCGACGCCGTACGCTCCTGGCAATCCATGAGTGCAGACGAGAAATATACATACGCAAGAAAAGCCCGCTACCTCAACATGAGCGGTTATAATCTTTATATCTCGAAATACATGAAAAGAGTAATACAGTCACTTAATCTTGCTTCAACAGACAAACAGAATTCAAAAATTCCTTCTCTTCCCAGGAACCTGGAACTTGCAACCTGGAACTCTCTTCCGCTCCCTGAGCGATTCCCCTCCGTTTCAGCTTCGTATATAAAAGCTTCCGGTGTAAATAAAGGCGCCTGCCCGATAAAACCGCGGCCGGGATAATAAAAATAGTTAATTTTAATGAAGAATCATACCTGCTGTTACAACTCAAGCAGTTCGTTCAGGCTGTCAATCTCATAATCAGCGTATTCACGCAGTTCCGGTATCTTCTCGGGCCACAGGCTGATGATGAATTCCTTTGTAAGAACAGTTGTCATGCCCATTCCCCTGGCTCCTTCGAGTTCGCTGCTTCCGCCGTCTCCGATATAAACGGCATCCCTGCCTTCGCAGTTCATAGCCCTGAGGCCCAGGGAATAAATCTCCCTGTCCGGTTTTAACAGGCCCACATCGCAGGAAAAAATAGCATAGTGAAACAGATCCTTCAACGGAGATGAATCCCAGCCGTTCTTATCAATACAGTCGGCGTTGCTTATAAGGCATAATTTTTTACCTGCATCAACCAGTGACTGCAGCGCAGATAATATATTCCCGGGAACTTTTTCCAGGCACTGTCTGAACTTGTTTATCCTGATCTCAAGTGCAAATTTCAGTCTGTCCTCGTCATAATCCGCGCCGGTAGCAAGAACAATTGTTTCAAGTATTTTTTTAAAGTCCCTGACCCTGCCCAGGCCGCGGTCAGGATACGTACTGATGGAATATTCGATCCAGTCCTCCCTGGACACTCCGAAAATATGCCATTCCCTTGCATCCTCTTCCAGTATTCCGGGATAAGTCAGAGTATGAAACAGGTCAAAGAAGAAAGTTGTATAATTATCGATCATCATTTTATCAGTGACTTCATAATATTGTTCCATACGCTAAAGATGCAACTATTTTTTGGGTTGATCTATATATTTTCCACACAAAAAACCCTGACGTCTCCGTCAGGGTTTCCCTGTTGTTGCCGTCAGGGTTTCCCTGTCGTTAACGTCAGGGTATTGGGTAATAATTATTGATCGTATTTTTTATATATTTGCTTTCATTATTTCGAGCCAAGCATCTCATCAATAGCTTTTGCTGCTATTTTACCTGCTCCCATAGCAAGAATTACAGTAGCTGCCCCGGTAACGACGTCTCCTCCGGCATATACCTTTGCCTTTGTCGTAAGGCCAGTCTCTTCCTGGGTAATGATCGTTCCCCATTTAGTGGTCTTAATATCGGGCGTTGTCGAAGGAATAAGCGGATTCGGGCTGTTTCCGATAGCGACTACAACAGTATCAACATCTATGATAAATTCCGATCCCTTAACAGGTACAGGACGCCGTCTGCCTGAGTCGTCAGGCTCGCCGAGTTCCATCCTGAGGCATTCAATGGATTTGACAAACCCGTTGTCATCGCCGATTATCCTTGTAGGATTGGTCAAAAGCTTGAAGTTGATCCCTTCCTCTTCAGCATGATGAACTTCAGCAGTACGTGCTGGAAGCTCATCCATCGATCTTCTGTATATGATGTAAGACTCTTCGGCACCAAGTCTCAGAGCTGTACGCGCTGAATCCATTGCCACATTACCGCCGCCCACAGTAGCAACTCTTTTTCCGCGGATAATAGGTGTATCATATTCCGGGAATTTATACGCTTTCATAAGATTAGAGCGTGTCAGGTATTCATTAGCTGAAAAAACACCATTCAGATTTTCTCCCGGAATACCCAGGAACATGGGGGCTCCTGCGCCTGCTCCAATAAAAACCGCGTCATAGCCGTCCTTGAACAATTCATCTATTGTTCTTGTATTTCCTACTATATAGTTGTTTACAACCTTAATGCCCATTTTAGACAAATAATCTACTTCGGACTGGACAATACTTTTCGGCAGACGGAATTCCGGAATACCGTATACCAGTACACCGCCGGATTTATGAAGAGCCTCGAAAACCGTTACCTCGTGGCCGAATTTTCTCAGCTCGCCCGCTACTGTAAGACCTGCAGGCCCTGAACCCACAACAGCAATGCGCTTGCCCGTGGCAGGCTTGATTTGAGGAACAATGACTTCCTTGTGATCGCGCTCCCAGTCTGCGGCAAACCTTTCAAGATTGCCGATGGCTACAGGTTTATCCTTTCCCTTAGCGCCGAGAATGCACGAGCCCTCGCACTGATCTTCCTGCGGACATACCCTTCCGCAGACAGCAGGCAGCGCGTTCTCTTCCTTGATCTTCCTGGCTGCTTCAGTAAACTTACCCTCAACGATCAGTTTAATGAAAGCGGGAATATTGATATTTACAGGACACCCCTCCACGCATTTCGGCTTCTTGCATTGCAGGCATCTGCTTGCTTCCTTCTGAGCCAGCTCCGGAGTATATCCGTGAGGGACTTCGTCAAAGTTTCTTCTTCTGACATCAGGTTTCTGCTCAGGCATTGCCTGCCTTGGCACACGTTCTTTCTTCCCTTTAGTCTCTTTTTCTTCTACAGCCATTTATATTCTCCTTTATCAATTTTCAAAATCAATTATCAATCTGGGCCAG
>CAZVYR010000419.1:0-3146 GCA_964631555.1 uncultured Leptospirales bacterium | reverse complement strand
CTGTATCCGTTCGACTCCGCTTTCGCAGTCGGACTCACAGCAGGTATCGTCTGGTAACCGGCGATTATATAACATCAGGCTTACCTACTCAAGACTTCCGGTTTCCCCGGAAGTCTTTTTAAATATGCGTTTTTATTTCAAAAACTCACCGCATAAATAAAAAAATAAATTTAAAAGATAAATATACTAAAAAGCAGTAGAAAAAATTGTATATATTTAGTATATTAATACCATATACTGATTTTAAACAAAACACAAAAACACACTTCACCCCGGGAAAAACAATGGCAACAGCAATTCCGTCCAACTTACTAAAATCAATCCACGGCAAAGTCGGCAACGTCGTCTTTTATGTGAACAGGGGCACGCAGTGCGTGCGTACTTATGTCATCCCGCGCAATCCTGATACCGAATCCCAGCGCGTAATTCGCCGCATGTTCGCAGACGCGGTGCGCTCCTGGCAGTCCATGGATTCCGAGCAGCAATATATTTTTACCCGCAAAGCCCGCCACACCAACATGAGCGGCTACAACCTGTATATTTCCTATTATTTAACTAAACTGCTGCAGTCATTAACCCAAAATTCAACAAGCGAACCAAACTCAAAAACCCCTACTCTTGCCCGGAACCTGGAACCTGCAACTTTTAACCTGTCTCCGCTCCCTGAGCGAATCCACTCCGTTTCAAATACGAAAAAGAAAGCAAACAGACAAAATCCTGCTTCTCAAGGCAAAAAAACCGATCCAGGGTAAAAAATAACCCTTAAAAAACGCCGACATCCGTAGAAATATCCAAAAACAGACCCATTAACAGACTGTTTAAGGGATTGGTATATTAAATAATAAATACCAAAGATGCAGTAATTGAAAAAATAAAACTTGAGCTTCAATAAAGTGCCCTCTCCGGGAGGAGTTTGGGGCAATGGGGTCCTTTTTTGCTTTTTATAATTCTGGTTTTATGCTATAAAATATATTTGACTAAATCCTTTTCCCGGATATTCCAGAATACAATTTTGCCCCGGAGATTAAATTATGAAAAAAATATTGAAATGGACAGGCATTGTAATCGGAACAATTATCCTGCTTATAATAATAGCAAGCATTGTCCTGATGCTCATTGTTGACGAAGAAATGATCGCCTCAGTAATGGAAAGCGGCCTTAACAGGCACGTTACTCTCAAAGAACTCAACATCGGCGTTTTCGCGATAGCCTCAGGCATAGAGGTCAGGGAAGTCCGTATCTCCAATTATAAAACAGAAAAACAGCTCTCAGCACTAAAAGGAAAGCCTGTGCCTGACAATGATCTCTTTGTCGGCCTTAAAGCCTTTGACTTCAAGATCAGATTCCTTCCACTGTTCAAAGGGAAATTCGTGCTGAATGAGCTCGTTTTATACCAGCCCGTAATTAACGTAATTAAATATAAAAACGGAACAATGAATTTCGATGATCTCATTAAACCCTCCCGTTCTCCTGAAAAAAAAGAGGAGCCGCAAAAGGACCAGAAACAGTCCGAACCATTTACGGCAGACAGTCTTCCTGTTGAAATAACAGTAGGCAAAGTCGGCATAGAAAAAGCGCAATTGCAGTATACCGACTTGGCATCAGGCCAGAAATTCCAGGTATACGATATGACTGCCTTGCTGCATTCTATCGAGATCGACCCCGCTGACCTTAAAAATAAAGACTCAGTCAGACTGAAAATTAAAATGGGTGTTAAAACCATAGGGCAGGTCAAAACAGGCAGCGTAAAGTCTTTTGATATCGGTTTCGATATTGACGGGCAAATCATCCCGTTCGATAAAAAAACCAGGATCGCCAATCCTGAAATAAATCTCAAAATGGGACTTCCTTACGGAGATATAACAGGTCTGCAAATATTCGAATCAATGAAATCCATTGAGCAGTTGGCGAAATACTGCGGCAAACTGGAATTCCTTAAAAAGGATATCAAATGGAAAAACGCGTACGTAAATGTCTGGTACAAAGACAATGTCGTTAAATTAAAAGAAGGCATAATACCAACAGACGACTATACCCTGACCTATTCAGGCGAAACCAATATCAAAACAAAGGCAATAAACCTCGATATGGATATGCTGTTAAAGGAGAAACATGAAAAATCAATAAGGGCCGGTCTTGAAAAGAATGTGGCCAAAGCAGGTACAGCCAAAACAAAAAAATATATTAAACCGGATAAAGTCACTGATATTGCCATGAAAAGGCTCCTGAACAAGGAAGGAAAACTTGACCTGCAATACAGGGTCACAGGTACATTAAGCGATCCCGATACCAGGCTTGTTAAACCTGAATTACCTTCCATTGCCGATATAATCAAAGATTCCCTCGGAGACATCAAAGATATTGCGAAAGAACAGGCTCAGGAAGCTGCCAAAAAGACCGCCGATAAAGAGACTAAAAATGCCGCAAAAAAAGCATCTGATAAATTAAAAAAGAAATTAAATTTTTAGGAAATTTTATGTTGACTGTATAATTTTTCCTAATAATCACAATCTATGTTTACTGAAATCCATTATAATAAAAACGCCTTTCTGTATATAAAAGGCGTTTTTTATATCTTATTATTAGCTGTTTCCCTGCTTCTTTCCTGCGCCATGGACGTGCCTGAAGACGGGTATGACTATCTTGCTCCCCCAGTGATAACAAGCTGCCGGCAGGATGGCGACTATATTATCATAGAATTCAGGGGCTACAATGACGAATATTATTTCGACGGGTACAATGTATATGTCTCGGACGTGTCAATGCAGAGAAGCCATATAACGAGCTACAAACCTGTCGAGCTCAAAGGTTACGGGTCCACTACCCCATCCTTTCCTCTCAGTCCCGAAGACTATGATCCGGATAAACTAAGAGAAGTGACAACATATCATTATTATATCTATTCATCGGATAACGCGGCGTATGACAAATATTCATTCGAATCAGGTACCACATATTACATACGTCTCTGCTCGCATCACAGGCTGGCCGGCGTTGATGAAGACAGTGTAAGCAATCAGTTTGAGATCAACTTTGTCAAGTAAACAGGCATGAAAAAATTACTCATCACAATTATAACACTTTTTTTTCTGACATGCAATAACATCGAATTTTCAAGCATATATCCTGCTAATCCGCCCTCAGAT
>CAZVYR010000418.1:0-3149 GCA_964631555.1 uncultured Leptospirales bacterium | reverse complement strand
ATTTACCTCTGAGTACACAGTTCATATAATTATTATTATACTTAACTGTATAATACAATCCAAATACTTTTGAGACTATTCCGGTTTTTTGTTTCACTTCTGAGTAATCAAATTTTAAAACAACATATTTTACAGCTTTTGTTAGTTACTATAGGATTTGCTCCCGCTTATAGAGCAGAACCGCCCATGCGTGCAAGAGTTTGCTAATTAATCATAATTCCTGTATAAAAAAAGCCGGGAGTATTTCCCAGCTTTTTTCGTATTAAGAGTGCATTCTTTCTTCTTAAGAATTAAAGCTTTATTTTACCGGTACGATCTTGAACGTAACCCTTCTTTGTTCTGCTGCTCTGGGATCGAATTGGGGAAGTAGTTCGTCTGAGCCCGTGCCTTTGTAGGTTATTTTTGGTGAAGAGATACCTGCTCTCTTTAATGCGTCAAACACGGTTTGTGCCCTGTCTGTTGATATTTTTATATTGCCGGGTTTATCGCCTACGGGTTCTTCGGGGCCGCTTGCATCCGCATGTCCGGTAACCTGAAGAGCATATCCGTCAGGGAGCTTTGTGACAATTTCCTTTACAATTGGTGCCGCACTTTTGGCCCAACTGTCCCAATTAGCTGTGTTGAGTTTTGAACTTTTATAAGCGAAGCCGCCTATGGGGTGATTGGCAAGCTGCTCGTTCTGTGAAGAGATCATTGATAAATCCGGCTGTGGCTGGGGTTCTTTCTTTACTTCAGGAGCTCCCGCGCAACCGATAACAAATGCAAAAACGATTAAAGTTAAAATACCGAAAACATTTTTCATTCTGATTCTCCTTATTATAATTTTTTTATAAAGATAATATTATCAATCTTATTACTATAACATAAAAGTATATATGAGTCTCTAAGATTTTTCATTATTTATTTTTTTTATAATATTAATATTGGCGGTATGTCAAGCAAGAATTTAGGAAAAAACAAAAAGTTTATTAAAGTCTTATATTATATAAGCCGATAAGGTTAAATAACAAGTAGCAATATAGTAATTCCCTCCCGATTATTACTGTATTGCAATCTTGGCGCTGCGATTTAGTTTTTGAAAAGGCAGAATAGCAGCCCAGCTATTCTGCCTTTTTTATTTTTTTTGTTTTCCTTCCGGGAGATTTGATAATAATACAGGCTTAAAACTTATAAGGTCTCCAGTTATATATGCATTTTCCGCTATTACTTCTTTTACTGTGAATTCAACAATATATTCCAGGCCTTCGTGTAAATTCAGCCTTTCTTTCTGAAATTGTTTTGTATTTATAAGCCCGGCGATATCGAATACGATGTCATGATTTTCATTATCGTAGAATGTGATCTTTTTGAATATTGGGTCAAGGTTTCTGAATTTTAACTTTAATGTTATGGATTTATTTACATATTTATCATTATTGTTTATAATTTCGAGAAGGGTAATTGTCTCGTATTCCTGCGCATGTATGTAACAGACGTTTAAAAGAAATATAATAAATATGACCAGTGTTTTTCTCATTTTTATTTATCGATCCGGGTTATTTATCTTAATAATCGGCCTGTCTGAGATATGTACTGATATTTATTCTTTGTTAATTTTTCCGCTATTCAAAGTCCTCATGCGGTTTGTCGGATATCACCCATGTCTTGGCTTCAAGGTCCCACGGAGGATGATAATAATTGAATAATGACTGAAGCGTGGACGAGGTATATCCTACAGGCAGCAGGTCTCCGAATGCAATTGTAAAGTTTACTGAAAAGCCGAGGAATATATTCCTTGTTCTTGAGGGATATTCCTCAGTATGCCTGTAACCCCTTGTGTAGTATCCGACATCTATATTGAAATATCTAAACGGAGTCTGCGAGAGATAAGGAATGCCTCCGAGTTTTGTGGCTAGTATATATTTTGCATCGTTGTAATCAGTGGAAATATCCCATCTGTCTGTTTTGTCCAGGTGGTTTCTTACCCGCTTGGAAGGGAAATATTCCCATTTCATTGTAAACATTCTGTCAAGGACAGGAGACCAGTCCAGAAGCATGCCGAGCATTATTCCGAATTGATTAAATAAAACATCATAGGGATCGAATCCGTAATTATGTGAGTAACCGTCCCCGACTTCTCCGATTAAAGAAGTCATTTCCATCAGGATGGCACCTTCGATATTTGATCTTGGCTTTGACGATCCCGTGGAACGGAAGAGAAACGTAAAAAAGCGTTTCCCGGCATAGTTGGCGAACATGTGCCCCCATTTATCTGCTGCGCCGTTTATTGCATGAGCTCCTTTAAAGGTTTGAGGCTTCAGGGTAAAGTCTTCCTGGCTACCCCAGTCCCATAGCATAAAACCGTATATGGTCATAAACGCCGGGCCTGAAAGATATGTTATAGTTCTTATGTAAGGGGAGACTTTTTCATTAAAAGTAAAGTTGTCGTATAAGTTGACCGGCAGGTTTACATTAGATGTAATTTGAAAGAAAGAATCATTTTCGTTTGCAGGCAATTTATCCGGATTGTCCTGGGCAAAGATATTATTCGAAAAACCTGCCAAGCATAATATAATCAGAAATGTGTTTATGTATTTCATGTTCTTACTTGAGACCTTGATCGTTTTTATTAAATTTACTGAGATTTAATCTCCCAATGGTTTAATTCCAGCAGCTTTTGCAGGAAGCCTGCACTTGCTGCGGAAAGTTACCAATTTAGTTTTTGATACCCCGTCCGCTTGTGACGGGGAGCTTTATTTCAAATGATCCGCAATGGATCACTGAATGCCCCTTGAATTATTCGTAATTTTTTATGTTAAAGAAAATGTAAAAAGATAAATTATGATTTTGTGTTAAGCTGATGCGAATCTGTAACTTTTTCGCTTTTCCGGTATGAGAAATGCAAGTTACTTAATTGCAGTCAGTCTGAATAATAACCGGAAAAGGAACAAAGAGTAATAGACCGGATTTATTCTTTATCGACCGGCCAATGAAATAAGAAGCAATAAAAAAAATCAAGCAAAAAGTTGGTCAGGGCGGACCGGATGGGATATTTACTGGGATCAGGTACAAAGCTGAATTTTTTTTTCCATGAAACTTTCAAGTTTGAACTTTAAACTGCACTTATATAGGGAAGATAGAATTTGAAGCGGTTTAATACCGGATACCCG
>CAZVYR010000417.1:0-3152 GCA_964631555.1 uncultured Leptospirales bacterium | reverse complement strand
AATACCTGCGGGTATGTATAATATTCTGTGCCCCCTTCCACTGAGCCTCCAGCAAAGATCTACGTCCTCGCCTATATTCATAGTTGCGTGGAAGCCCTTTATTCCCAGGAAAGCATCCCTGCGAACAAGCAAATTACAGGACGGCACATAGAATGTTGAGTCTTCTTCAATATCATACAGAAATCTCTTCCCCATATTCAGTGAGGAGAAAGCCGCTTCATAAAGGTCCAGCCGGGATGTCTTATAAAAACTATCCACGTATCCGCCAACAGCACCTGCGTATTCCCATTGAAAAAAATGGACGAGGTCCCTGAGCCAGGTTTTGTCTGCCGTGCAGTCGCTGTCTAAAAAAGCAAGTATCTCAGCATCAGTCTTACCGGCACCTATATTCCGGCACAGTGACTGACCGAGGTTTTCTTTGTTTATAATAAGTCTGCATGGGAATTTTTTTACCACATCCGCGGTGCCGTCAATCGAAGCATCGTCAATTACAACAACTTCCATTTTACCAGGGGGATAGTCCTGGGAAAATACCGATTCCAGGCATTCTTTGAGTTCTTGTTTACGATCCCTGGATGGAATGATCACTGCGACAGAAGGAAAATAATCCACATTGCCTGTCAGGGAGATATCGAGTATCCCTATGCTTCTGAAATATTCACAAGCCCTGAAGGCCATATCCTCTTTTTTATTAAAATATTTTAAAGCAAGCTCAGCCGGAAACTGCCCGTGCATGCAATGATTGAGCATTCGGTACATTGCGCTGTTTACCCTGATTATATTCAGAGGCAAGTCGGATACAATTAGATATGAACCGGCTTCTTTTTTAAAGCGGACTTCCCTGCGAAGATTGTAACGTAATGGTATCATGCTAATGCGGGTATCTTTTTAAAAATATTTCTCAAGTCCCATATGCTTATGCAATTCAAAGAATTTTTTATGCCCGTACCTGAGCATAAGCGAAAGATAATAAAATCCTTCAAACGGGAGTGCGTATCGCTCAAGCCCGGGTTCAGTGCAGCCGCGGCATGCGTCATATCTCATTATCTTCTTCCTGAAAACGCGCGCCTGTTTTGAATCGATCAGCTTCTCAACCGGCTTTTCCTTGAAATTACCGAATTTCATGTTAATAAGCGGGCAGGGGAAAACATCGCCATTACTCCGGATAAAAAGATAATTAAAACCTGCGGAGCATGGTTTTTTTACTGTTCCTTTTTTAAGAAAGTCAATAAGCATATCCCTGTGGAAGCTCCATTTAAAGCGCGGGCTCTCATAAAAACTGATTATCTTTTCTATATCGTCTTTGCTGAATTCCAGGTCATGCTCCCGGTCAGTATTAGCATACCGGTTTTCCGTAATTATACAGGGAGAAGTTATTGTGAATAGATTATTTTTTTCCGCGTAATCCAGGATCAGGTCAAGTTCATTCACATTATACGGCAGTATGGTATTCTTAAGTCCCAGTATCAGGTTCTGATTATTTTTTCTTATTTCAATAAGTTTTTTGATAGTGTCATTGAGAAGGTTCCAGCCGTTCTCCACATTCCTGATCCTGTTATGCGTACTGCCTATTCCGTCCATAGCGAGTACAATGACAAGTTCGACGCCTGAGCTTTCCAGGTCTGCTGATATTTCATTGATTGTCTTTAATATTTTCTCTGTTAAAAAACCGTTAGTAGTTATTGCAATACTTTTTAGTTTTCTCAGGCTTTTTGATTTTAATTCAATGATAGCGAGAATGAATTCCGCCAGATCATCTTTTAGAAAAGGTTCTCCGCCTGTAATATCCAGTTCTTTAAGTTCGCTGAAAGCCGGGGAGCGTAACAGTCCAAGCCATCCTGATACAGGAATGTCTTCAGTATCTTTAAAGGATTTCCAGATATTGCACATAACGCATCTGGCAATGCATTTGCTTGTGATCTCAATACTCAGAGCCTCTATTTTAGAAGATCGTCCTGATATGCGTTTGTATGTATAATGCAAGCCACGAATAAGCAGTCTTATACTTATCGCCATTGTATTAAAGGCAATCATTATTCTGTCCATAAATTGCGGAGACATATCTTTCTCCTGTTAAAAAAGAAATTCTCCGGAAAGATTTTATAAAATATAATATATGAAATATAATATCATCCCTTCTTTATCTTTCGGATATTCTCCGGTTTCCAGCTATAGATCGCTTTTCTCAAACTGCAGCGATCCTCAGGCAATATAATATTGCCGAGAACCATGTCCGTACGTCCCAGGCACCCGCCTGAGCAATGACCGTATCCCGGGCAGTCTGTGCAGGAACTTTGAACCTCCGAACGCTTCCGGCTTATTTTTGGCAGCTCAGCCCATATTTGCAGTCCCTTATCAAGAGCTTCCGCAAGGGATATTCCATGAAGATTTTCAACAGCGACTGAGTCTTTGAGATACATTATACATGGATATAATTTTCCGTCAGCGTTTATGAAAGGAGTTTTTATACAGGTACAGACCTGTTCTGAAGGCACATCCCTGCCTTTGAACCATTCTATAGCAGAGATATTGCCAATCTGCTGATATATTCTGTGAAAATCAGTGTCATTGTAATATTTCTCTACCAGTTTAAGGAACTGTGATGCAGCCGGAAGTTCGATCCAGTCATAGTCAAGACTTCTTCCGGCTTTGACAAGTGTACCGCTGGTGAAATTTCCAAGCCCAAGATCGTATGATATCTTAACCGCTTCAGGCAATTCATCGTAATTATGGTGCATTTCGGTAAATTGTATTGATATACAAGCTCCCAGTCCGGCTTTAGATAATTTCCTGAGTATTTGCAACGTTGCTTCAAAGTTCCCTTTACCGCGTATTTGGTCGTGAGTAGCTGCACTGGCGCCGTCCAGGCTTATCTGTAACCGAAGTTTTTCCCGCGGTAGTGATAGCAATCTTATAATGTCGTCGTCATTTAGAAGCACTGCATTTGTTTGCATTCCTGTTTCAATAATACCGGGCTTGCTGCAGGCAAATTCCAGGAGTTCAAACCACTCCGGATGTGTCAGAGGTTCTCCTCCTGTAAGCCATAAACGTTTTCCGCCAAGTTCATGGAATTCAGTAATAAGCCTTTTAATAATATCTGAAGAAACGGGAAGAGTGTTCTGGTCCTGCCGGCAGTCAAGTAAACAATGGGG
>CAZVYR010000416.1:0-3163 GCA_964631555.1 uncultured Leptospirales bacterium | reverse complement strand
AGCAGAATCCGTGGAGTTCCATGAATCCCAGGATGCGCGTAAGGGATATTATCGCTGAGCCTCTGGTCGTAAACAAAAAGCAGCCGCGGAAGAAGACCAGGGACAGGGTCTTTGAACTGCTTGACCAGGTCGGCCTCAGGCCGGATCACGCTGAACAATATCCTCATGAATTCAGCGGGGGGCAGCGGCAGCGAATCGCGGTAGCACGCGCCCTGGCATTGAATCCAAGCCTTGTTGTACTGGATGAGCCTGTGTCTGCACTGGATGTATCTATACGAGCGCAGATCATGAACCTGCTCAAAGATCTTCAGGAAAAATATAATTTAAGCTACATGGTCATCGCGCATAACCTGGCTACAGTGCGCTATATGAGTCACACTGTGGCAATAATGTACATGGGACAGATTGTGGAGTACGGCACGACAGAGGAGCTGTTCGAACGGCCTTTGCATCCATACACGAAAGCGTTGATATCAGCATCGCTTCTTAAGTTGCCCGAAGATAACGGCCCGGAAAATGAGCTGATTGTTCTTACAGGGGAAATGCCTTCGCCGATAAATCCTCCTTCGGGATGCAGGTTCCATACACGCTGCGACGAGGCGCAGGATATTTGTTCCAGGGTAGAGCCGGATGTGTGTATAAAAAACGGACAGCAGGTTAAATGCCATAAATTCGCCTGACGAGCGTTTATATAGTTAATTCATTTTGACTGACTTTTTCTGCTAAAAATGCTTGGTTTATCGATCCAACGGTTAATTTTAAAAATGTAGAGGAGGCCGGCTATCAAAATTACCAAGATTGAATGTTTCCCTGTTACTTCATATTTCAAAAAACCTTTTACCATGCGCGGTATGACGGAGACTGGCTCGGAGAGCGTGGTGCTGAAAGTATATACTGATGAGGGCATCACAGGTATAGCTGATTCGGGCGGAACATCTACATGGTACAGGGGCGAGACACAGGATTCCATAATGGGACTGATAAACGGATTCTTCGGGCCTAAAATACTACTGGGCGAAGATCCGCGAAAGATCGAAAACATCGTTGCTAAAATGGACTTTGTTGCCAGGGACAATAACCAGGCAAAGGCGATCGTTGATTATGCGCTGCACGACATTGTCGGTAAGATATCAGGCCTCCCGGTGTACCAGCTTCTGGGAGGGCTTACTACGGAAAAAGTTCCCCTGGCCTATGTGCTGTCTGCTGGTGCGCCTGAAGAAATTGTGGACATGGCCTTGCAGGCAATAAAAGCCGGATTCCGGTCACTCAAGCTTAAATTAGGGCATGGTACTGAGAAAGATGACGTAGCGCTGGTCGCGGCTGTCAGGGAAGCGGTCGGCGACGATATCGAACTTTTTATTGATTCCAATGGTTTCTGGCACTACTACCAGGCGCTGAATGTGCTGAGGAAACTGGAGAGATATAATCTGTCAATGGTTGAGCAGCCTGTGCCGTGGTGGGACATAGACGGAATGGCTCGCCTGCGGGGCAAGATAGGGATACCCGTATTCGCGGATGAAGCGGCAACAGAGCTTAAACAGCTTATGGAGATCATTCAAAAGAACGCGGCTGACGGTTTTTTTATCAAGGTACCTAAAGCCGGCGGTTTGACGAAATCACGAAGATGGGTTGACGTGGCCCAGGCAGCAGGGCTGCCTGTTCTTTGCGGATGCATGATGGGCTCGGGCCTTGAGGCCGCGGCATATACTCATTTCCTCGTTTCCAATGAATGGATGTCAAAAAGCGTACAGGAAAATATCGGGCCTCTTCATATACACGACGTTTTTGAAACTGTCAGCACTCCCATTAAGAACGATATTGCGGTGAATGTGCCCCGTTATGAGAACGGCTTTTTGTTCCCGGTTGAAGGCCCTGGACTGGGTATTGAATTGAATGAGGAAATTTTGCCAAAAATAACAACACAGGGCAAGGCACCTACGAAGATCGGCAAAGATTAGAATAGCCTGAAGCAGGCTGTTCAATTTAATTATACGAACTGGCCAGCCTTTGTCAGACAGTATTTTGCAGATTCGATAACATGAACTTATTTCACCCATATTATCTGTTATATATCCGACTCTGATACGGAGGGGAGATGACTCTGATACGGAGAGGAAGTCTTTAAGAGGCCTATTTTGCATTACCCCCATAAATCCCCCGGAGGGGGATTTAAAATATCAAGCCCTCTTCGGGGGCTTGTTTAGATATCTTGTTATATGGCAGAAAATTCAAATTATAATTATCTTTATAAATAAAAAAGAAAAGGAGGAGTATTAATGGCTACATTAGAGGATCTGCAGGCAAGACTTACAAGGCTGGACGACATTAAACAAATAGAAAAGCTGCAAAGCATTTACGGTTATTACAGGGACTACAGCGACTGGCAAAACGTAATTGATCTTTTTACGGATAATGCTCCCTCGGTTGAAGTAGCTGATTACGGCGTTTATAAGGGAAAGACAGGGATAAAGAAATTCTATATGGATCTTCTGGGCGGAGGCCCCGGGAAAAAAATAAGGCCCGGACATCTGTCCATTGTTTTTCAGCTTCAGGGGGTCGTCAGTGTGGAGCCGGGCAGCAATTTCGCAACAGCGAGATGGTACGGAATGGGCATGGAAGCAAGGCCCACGGTCTCCCTTCATGAAGGGGAACTCAGGCAGACATGGATCCACGGGATATATGAGAACGAGTATGTCAAAGAAGACGGCAAATGGAAGATAAAAAAACTTCATTTCAATCTTACCTTCAGGACACCCTTTGAAGAAGGCTGGCTGAAAGTCCCTGTTATCGGCCAGCATGGGCCTGACCAGACAATACCTCCGGATGAACCTCCCACTGCCTATTATCCGTATCCGTCCGGATATCATGTTCCTTTTTCTTTCAAACATCCGGTAACGGGAAAGAAATGATCCATAATTCAATAACAAAAGGCGGTATACTATGACACTTGAAGAACTTGAAAAAGAGGTTATCCGGCTGGAGGATATTCAGGCAATAGAGGATCTCCAGAAAAAATACGGCTTTTATATGGACAGTCATCACAGGCAGGAAGTGGTTGACCTGTTTTCCGAAAACACAGAATCACTTGAGATAGAAAGCGTAGGCCTGTTCCTCGGAAAAGCTGGTGTGAAGAAGTTTTTCCTGGATAATGACCTTGACCCTG
>CAZVYR010000415.1:0-3198 GCA_964631555.1 uncultured Leptospirales bacterium | reverse complement strand
CAGCTCATTCTTTTTGTGCTTTTTCTTCTTCACCGCCCTCAAAAAATCCTTCCTCAACTTATTTTTCCATCTCTATTATGGAGATGGAAAATTCTGTAATTATTATTCAGTAAAGAAGATATTAATTATTCAGTAATAATATGTAGTTAATTCTCATTATGAAAAAGAAACCTAAGCACATGCTTTGTATGTATAGCTATTCCTTTTTCGGAGCTAATATCAGTTTTCATTACTTTATTTGTAAAATTTGACGTGACTATTGGTGTTTCAACAAGTGATGTGAGATAAATTGCAAAACTTTCATGATTGAGGTCCCTGAAATAACCCTTTGCCTGTACTTTTTCAAAGATGGGCTGTGTTATATCTAAAAATATTTTTCGTTTTTTTAGTAAGTAATTCAGATGCGTGCTGTTTCTGCTATAATCGCTTAAAAATATTTTTGACAGCTCTGTATTCTTTGCTGTATACGAGATAAGATCCTTAATGAATAATTTAAAAAGAGCTACAGGATCCATTGATCCGGCTTCTTCTAATATTTGTCTTAAGCTGTCTGCATGTATTTGTACCTTATAATCAACTACAGCTTTCCACAAATCATCTTTAGATCCAAAATGATGGCGAATAAGATTATGAGTTGTTCCTGCGTGTGCAGCTATCTCTCTTAAGTTAGTATTATAAAATCCATTTTGAGAGAATAATTTCAATGCGGTAACTATAATCTTATTTTTTGTTTTTTCTGATTCTTCGTTGGATTGCCTGCCTGATTTCTTTTTTTCTTTTCCTGATTTCATTTAGATCCTTCCTCAAATTATATTCCGATTTTTTATGGAAAAATTATTTTTATACGTACAGTTTTAATCAGAGTGCGTATTAATCTGTCTTAGTCAATATTCTTTTTAAGTAAAATTTTATAATCTGCTGATTCATTGGACTATTTGTATTTTGTGAAAAATATAATCAGATAAAATTTAATTGACAATTTTGTTGTACATTCGTACAGTAAAACTTATAATAAGTATATAAGAAATTCAAGATATTTTACTAAACAATGATAAGATGCTTTTAGGTTTATATTGATTCAGGAATTCACTTTAATATTCCGGTTATTTCTGATATTGGAAGACTAAATAACTAAACAGGAGAAGATATGAGTGCAAAAATAGAAATTGATCAGGATACTTGCACAGGCTGCAAGTTATGTTTCAAAGCCTGCTTTATAGATGTTATACGGTGGGACAATGATAATAAAAAGCCTGTTGCTGCTTACCAGGATGACTGTGTCTGGTGCTTCACTTGTGAAATCAACTGTCCTTCTAAGAGTATTAATATTATCCCTGAGTTTCCGGTTCCTATATCTCCATATTAGGAATAATTCGGAAACTTTTGTTTAGGTTTGAATCATTTATAAATAGTAAAAAACAGATGTCCAACAATTGAATGAAGGAGTGGTAAATGAATAATAATATATTAAAAGAAACAGAAATTGTTTCAACTGATCTTCTTATTGTAGGCGGGGGAATTGGAGGTCTTACAGCTGCGATCAGTGTGAAAGAACTTTCCCCTGAAATTGATATACTTCTTGTTGATAAACAAACCATTGGCTGGGGAGGAAAAGCAAACAAGGGAGCGGGAATTCTCTGGTTACTGTCGCCAAATGATGATATTGATACATTTATGGATTTTCATATAAATAATATTGGATTTTTCCTTAATGAGCAGGAACTGCTGTATAAAATGGCAAAAGAATCATATGGAGCCGTGAAGAAGCTTGCTGAATGGGGAGCAAGTGTTGCTATGAGTCCGGAAGGTGAGCCTGAGATCAGCAAAATGAGCCCTTTCTGGTCAATAGCTGCAGCAGATCTGGACATGATGAGGCCTCTAAGGAAAAAAGCTGCTGGCCTTGGAGTCAGAATGATGGACAAAACCCAGATAGTCGAATTGCTTAAACAAGGCGATCGAGTAACTGGCGCAATCGGTTTTAATCTCATTAACGGTGAATCTGTCGCATTTAAAGCAAAAGCTACAGTTCTTGCAAATGGAGATTGCGATTGGGGAGTTATGAGAATGTGGGCTAATGCATGGGGAGACGGTGTAGTAGCTGCATACAATGCAGGAGCGGAAATGAGAAATGCTGAGTTTGCTAATTTTTATGATGTAATGAACAAGGCAACAAGTATACCTTTTGTATTTGGTTTTAATAATCTCTACAATACTGAAGGAGAACATATTAGTTCCAAGTATATTAAAGGACCGCAGCCAGATATTCCAATATCCATAATTCTCGGAATGGAAAAAGAGGTTCTTGAAGGAAGAGGACCTGTATATATTGATACGGAAGAAATTGCAAAAATGCATTCAGAGGGAAATTTGTTTAAATGGGACAGACCACATTCAGATGCATTTTTTGGAATAGAGCATGAAAAAGTTTTGAAATACGGACCGAAACCTTCTTCGTCCAGAGTTGAAGTATCTCTGGGTTTTACAGGCGAGTTCTCCGCAGTTAAGGTTGACCATGATATGAGAACAACAATTCCTGGTTTATGGGCCATTGGAGATACAAGTTATGCCGGCTCTGCCTGGGCCGGTGCAACAGAAGCGCCTCCCGGCAGATTAAGAGGTTCCGGACTGATGAATGCGGTAATAGGAGCAATTATTGCAGGGCCGTCATTAGTTGATTATGTTTCAAAAGCAAATAGTCCGGAAATTAAAACAGAAGTTGCAGAGTTATTAAAAAATGCAATTTATGAACCATTGCACCGTAAAGATGGATATTCGCCCGCTGAAGCTATTCGTGACATTCAGGAAGTGGTTGTTCCTGTTAAATATAACATGCGGAGAAGCGAAGACAGACTGCAAGAAGCACTTTCTATGATTAGAAGAATTAAAGGACGTCTGAATGAGCTTTATGCAAAGGATACGCATGAACTGGGAAAATGCCATGAGGTTCGTTGCGCGACTATTTGCGCTGAATTGGCTTTTACGGCAGCTCTTGAGAGAACCGAGAGCAGAGGCTGGCATTATAGAGAAGACTATCCTGATACAGACGACAAAAATTGGCTGAAGTGGATCATTCTTAAAAAAAATGGTGATAAAATAAAGATAAGTACAGAACCTGTTCCGCTCGGTAAATACAAAATTAAACCGGGGCAATCCAGTTTTAAAGATGCAGTTGTTGAACATGAAGAACTTGTTGGTGTT
>CAZVYR010000414.1:0-3224 GCA_964631555.1 uncultured Leptospirales bacterium | reverse complement strand
AACTGCACTTATATAGGGAAGATAGAATTTGAAGCGGTTTAATACCGGATACCCGGTATTATGAAGCGGATAGGATGCCGAGGAGTTTCAGGTAAAAAGTTCCATGTTCCAGGTTCTGGGAAAGATAGAGTGTTATTGTGAAAGACTTTTAACCTGAACCTGGAACATGGAACTTCTATATCGTATGACTTTTTCACGATTATTATACGAAGGTGAAACGGAGTGGATCGGAGTAATAGCGGCTTTGAAACGGAGGGGAAGATATGAATACCGGAATCGTGTCAGTCTTTTGTTACAGGCGGATGTCTATTCCGAGCATGATCATTCTCTGTGGGACTGCTTCGAGAGCTGTTCTTTGGTCTTCTATGTCATAGCTTTCAAGTATTTCTGTTGATGAACCGAGCAGGTTGGAGACGTCAAGTGTGACTGTGATATTATTGTTCCATATCATGGGAGTATAGACAAGCCTGATATCTATATTCCACGCAAATGTGTACCTGCCTGTTCCCTGGTTAAACCAGTTTCCTCTTTCCTGGTTCATGATTTTAACCGGCATTCCGCTTGAGTCGTAATATGTTCTGTATTGCGCAAAGGGTTCGCCGTCCCTGTATTTCATGGTTATGCCTGCGGAGAGGTCTTTACGCACTTTATAAGCAAACAGTATATTGGCCATGTATGCCCTGTCGCTGTTCAGCCTGCCGTTGTCCGAATTGATCCTGCTGTTGGGGGAGGCTGTATTTTCGGATATGACCGCATAATCGTTGTAATCCGGTCCGTTGCCGATGGGGGCGAATCCTTTGACCATGAACATTGTAAATGCAATGTTCAGGTAGAGCCTTTTCTTTTGCCATATTAATTGTATGTCTGCTCCTGAGTAAAAAGCCCGGCCGTCTTTATAATTTGAAAGATAGTATTCATCTTCGCCGGGAGGTTTGTTATAAATACTGTATCCGTCGCCTGTATCGGTATAGGTGCCGTCATAGCTGCCGTAATTTACTATGAAATAATCCGAAAAGATCCTGTATGTGCCGTTCAGGGAGAGTTTGACTTCTTTGGCAATATCCTGCTCAACTCCAAGCGATAATTCATCATGATACGGTCTTTTCAGGTTTTTATTTTTATGATGATATTCCCCGCCTGTAGTGGAGTATAAAGTTGCGGAGGAGAGTTCGCTGTTGTCTGCTATGTTATTCCCGTTCGCATCGTACCAGTTTATATATGTTTTTCCTGAAGGTCTGTCATTATTCAGGAATGCGACCAGGTAAGAGCTGATTTTGGAGGGCTGGTGAAGTACGCTGATGTTGAACGCGGTATTTGTTTTTTTTACTTCGAGCTTTGATGACAGTTCGCCGCCTATTCCGAACCAGTTCAGCACAGTCTGCCCGTTTGCTGTCGCGCTCGCGTTGTCAGTATATATATTGCCGGATATGGATATCAGGTCCCATGTCTTTGTAAATCCGGTTTTTAGCCTGGTATTGTAAATGTTTTCAGTGCACTTGTTCGTATCCTCCCATATCGTTACGCCGTATATGCTGTTATCGTCGGACAGCATTGTCTGGGAATAGGGGATATCGGGTTCATAGATCACGGAATTTATCTGAAACCCGGCATTGATATTGAATATATTGTATTTATAATTCAGATTATTATCAAAATTTATTCTGCTGATCTTTCCGCTGTCCGGGGCAGGGCCGGATTCGCCGGCAAACTCTGTTATACCCGGGCTGTTGAGATGAGGGTTAAGGTTTTCAAATTTTGTTGTAATTCCCGATTGAACAGTTATTTTACTATTACTCAGCTTTTTTTTTGCATGAAACTGCAGGTGATTCGTTATATTTTCCTGCGTTACAGTATCCTCGTGATCCAGTCTCAGGTTCGCGCCGTAATTGTTGTTCCTGATGTATTGTCCGATGAAAAGAAGCATGTATGGTATTGAACTGCTGCTGTTGTATAAACCTGTTAAAGTATATTTCCCGGCTTTCTCCTCAACCATATTGCCGGAGTCATCGGTCAGGGTGGGGAATTCTCTTTGTGTATTCAGGGTCTCGATGCCGATAAGATATTTCCCATTCCCGTTATATGAAACGTTTATTTCATTGGATATTTTATACCTTCTGCGCTCTTCCGGCGAGCCATAATCAAAAGAAGGTTCCCTGTCCAGTATGTCTTCCGGGATCGGCGAAGCATTGGATGTTGGAAGGATGGCATTATATGAGATTTGTACAGGATTTGAATAAGAAGGAAAACCAAGCTTCCAGTTGAGGCCTGTCATGTACGGGTCGTTTTCACTCGCTGATATGAGCTCGATTGCCTGAATGGATTCCCACGCAGGTTCGAAGAGAGGATAGCCTGACTGCCAGGGATCGGTAACGTCGATGCCGTTTACGCGGTAATTTTGCTCGATCCAGCTTATTCCGCGGGAAGAGAATCTCGGCAGGTCTACGCGGCTAAGGCCTCCTGATTCGACCTGAAAAAAAACTGCCTGCGGCAGCCAGTTCTCAAGGACAGAGCCTGTGGTTCTTCCGTTCGGCAGAATATCGAGGAGTTCTTTATTTATTTTAATGGCTTCGCTTGCTTTCAGGGGACTGTCATTCAATAAAGGGCGGATAATAATTATTAAAAAAATTATATAGATAGGTTTAAATTTTTTCATATTTTTTCTGTTTGCTTTCTCTACAAATATTTGTTCCTGTCTTCCATAAAATTTTTATAAATCCTGTAGTGTTCGGTTTCTTCGTATTTTATCCGTTCTATTTTATTATCATTAAAACTATAGATAACAGCATCAGGACATGCAAGTATTATCGGCGAGTGAGTGGCAATGATGAACTGGGCCTGGTTCTGCCTGCTTGTTTCATTCAGGATTTTCAGGAGTTCGAGCTGGGTACGCGGGGACAGGGCTGTTTCAGGTTCGTCAAGAAAGTAAAGGCCCTTTATTCTATAGCGGCTTCTGAAGAAGGACATCAGGGACTGGCCGTGGGACTGGGTTATCAGGGATTTTCCGCCGAAGTAGTCAAGCTGCCCTGGATCTGCCGCTGACCATTCGTCTAGTATCTGGGCGAAGTGCCGGAATATGCTGGAGCCGAAGAATGATCCTGTTACTCTGTCGCCTGTCCATTCCACGGAAATATAATTATGGAATTTATTCTCGTATGGACTGTGTTTTACACGGCTTCTTTCCGTATCGCGCCATATATGGATGCCGCATAGTTGTGTTACTGCTT
>CAZVYR010000413.1:0-3237 GCA_964631555.1 uncultured Leptospirales bacterium | reverse complement strand
CATTTACAAATTCGGATTCCCAGTTAAACTCAGCAGAATTCTCATAACAGTCAGGCCAGTGGCTGCACCAGCCGGGAACGGAAACATTCTTTATTCTGTCGCTGGACGGGTGATAAGGTTTAAGATCGATGATCGGGCTGCCGTCTTCAGCATCAATGTACGGGATCTGAATCTCGCCTTTTTTGTGATCGATTGCTATTACAGTAACCGGGCTTAAAGCTACCGGGTTCGGCCTCGCGGGAGAGCGGGTGGCAAAAACACCGATCTTATCAGGACCTTTTTTATACGGTTTTTCACATATAAGCGTTTTCCTTGAATCAGATTCAGCAAGCAAATGAGCCCACCAGAATACATTCACATGGCTGAAACCGTCCAGTTCCATAAGAGCCGGGATATAAGGTTTATCAATTAAAAGCGTAAATCCTCTTTCCCCGATTTTAACATGTCCTACAGGTTGCAGTATGATTTTATTATTCATATATCACCTCTTATTATTTTTTAATCATGTAATATATAAATATTATTTCATCGTTTGTCTTGATGTTATTTGCTAATTTCGACTGAGGTGAGTATTATTGTTCAGGCAAATTTGACATTATTTGCTATGGTCTCATTTAAGCGGACAATTGAGATTGTAAATATTCATTTAAATATATGTTTCAGTATGGCTCTTAATAGAGCATATTAAATTAAATAAATAAAGAAAAATAAGTGATATGCATTATCAATGCCGGTGTTCCGGTGTTGTCAATAATGCCTCTTATGGAAATGCCGATGTCTTGTTTGGGAACATAGGGCAGACGCTGTGCGTGTCTGAGCCACCTTGTCTGCGGCTTTGTGCTGCTTGCTGAAGTTGTAATTATGACTTTAAAGGCATTTTCATTGGGGTCATACTCTGCTACATGAATGCTTAATTTGTCATTAGTATAATTGCCGTTTACGTTGAGTTTTGGGGTTACGTAATTATTAACATGCAAATCGGCATCGTAGAACTGTTTCGCGAATATTTTTCTTTCTCCGAAGAGATCAGATGATGATTCCTCGTTAACCTCTGTTGATGTAGTATTTTTTCCTGCATCTGCTGAAGGCTTTAGTTTTGATTTGGATACGACCGTTTCAATGATTTTTTCAGCGAAAAGCACGCTCTTTATAACTTTGAATTTCAATATGCTATCCTGTTCATGCAGGGTGGGATTGTCGCATAAACAGAGCGAGTCGAAATTCATAATTATCTTCTTTGAAGATATTTTTTTTACTTTTTCAAATGAGATATACGCTTCAGTGTCGTCGTCAAATTTGATCAATCCTGTAACAGGGCCAAAGTCATGTGAAAAATCCGCTGTATTTTTAATGTTGTAAAAGATACGCTGTTTATCGATAACGTCTTCAACAATCTTATTATCCGGAACAGGAATAGACATCAAGCAGTTCCTGAATTTATTGCACTTGTCGGGTGTAAATATACTTTCAAAAAAGCCGGGTTTGTACTCCGACTTCCCGAGGTAGCTTTCAGGAATACTGCCGAATGGTGTTAATGCCGAAGACTCCTGGTCAAAGGTTGACAGGTATTTTTCAAGGGGTGTTGCTTTGCTGAGTTGTACATATATAATAAAAGCTACAACCAATACAGCTAAGACTATACCTGTATACAGTATTTTTTTTTTCATATTAGTTACCTAGTAGCAGGCGCAGAATGTTTTTGCGGAATAACATTCGCCGGGACAGTCGCATTCCTGCGCTCCGTCGCCGGATTTACATTTGTTTTTTAATTCGTTAAATGATTTTTGTGTATGCATATATTCGTCGGATTTCAGATGGCTGCTGTATGCCAGGATGAGGCAGCAAGATAATACAGTTACTATAATTACATATTTCATTATATTCCTCCTTCTATTCAGGAAAAGTATAATATGTCTTCCTGCTGTCGGAAGATTTTTTTATAAGCTATATTTTATTTTAGGAAAACGCAGGAAGAACATTGGATCGGGAAGATAAGCTCTGAATTATAATTTATTAATATTATTAACACTTAAATAAAATCAAGTTATTTTAAGTATTTTTGCAGTTCTTGCCTGGAAACCCCGGGTCGAAATATAAAGTTGATTAGAACTTATACCCGTTTTCTGAATATATCTTTTCAAAGGGCAGTCTTTCCGGCCTTTGCTTTTCAGCTTCTTTTTGTTTTTCAGAAAGCAGGGGGCTGTCAGCGGAAGTATGCTTCCCTACATTGACAAGCGTTATCACGTCCAGGTCGCCGGGTATTCCGAGGACTTCTCTTACTTTAGCCGGATCATATCCTGCTATGGGGTGAGCGACAAGCCCCATCTCTGTTGCGCGAAGGATCATAAAGCCTGTCGCCATTCCGACGTCATAGGCGTAGTATTCCCTGCCGTCCTTCATCAGGCAGTCCATATCTTTCTTGCTGAGAACTACTATGATGAGCGATGCGGCCTGTACCCATTCATTGCCCTGGGATATTGCGCCGTGCATTTTCTTTAATACTGCAGGATCATGGACAAAGACATATCGCCACGGCTGGTTATTAAAGCAGGACGGTGCAAGCTGGGCACACTCCGCCAGGTCCTTTATCATATCCTGCGTGATCTGCACAGGCTCAAGTGCACGATAGGCTCTGCGTTCTTTAATGATTTTTTTTATTTCCATAAGGTCCTCTCACGGATTATTTTACAGATTTGATTATATCATAATATAATAAGTAATTCGGTTTAATACAAATAACCGGTAAAAGAGTTTGTCTGTTATTATTTATTGCATGATTTTTGTACTATGTCAAGATATTCTCCTGATATAAGTGCTATTTTGTCAGTTTGATACGACTTTGAAACGGAGTGGAAGCGAAGGAAGAGCGACTTTGAAACGGAGTGGAAGCGATTAAGTCCGAAGTTGAAAGTCAAAAGGCCAAGGTCCGGGTCAAGAAAGATTATAATAAAAATATGGTTTTGAGTTTTGGATTTCGATACTGGCCATTAGATTTTGCTGTATACAATGAACGAAGCCTATACGACGCCTAGACGAAGGATATACGGAGTGGATCTGGTTATATTGAATCTTCTTTCCCGGCAATAACAAAAAAAATTAGAAATCAATTGACGCACAGGTTAAATTTTTTATATATTCAAATGGTGTAGTAAAATAATAACAGGAGCGGAATCCGAATGCGTAATATCTTAAAGACAGCGGTAATATCCATAGGTGCAATATTTATTATTTCAAATG
>CAZVYR010000412.1:0-3251 GCA_964631555.1 uncultured Leptospirales bacterium | reverse complement strand
AACCAGTTAGCAACCAACCCCGCCCGCAGGGCTGGGACAAATCCTAAAGTAACTAACAAAGACTGTAAAATGTATTATTTAAAAATATAGTTACTCAGAAGAGCATATTAAAAATCTGAAATCATATTAAGAATCCTGAAAAATATGGAAAATAAATTGAATTATTCGTCAGAAATTTAACGAAAAATCTTACAAAAGATTTAAATCTATCCTTGACATATTATTACTTCATTTTCAAATTGAACGATAATTATTATCGGGAGATTACAATGTTTATTAGAAAGTCTAAAATAGCCAGCCTGATAAAGAAAGAACGCGGCAAAGAACGGTTAATGTGTAAAAAGGAAAACGATAAGAATATCAAGATAATTAAAAGCGAGATTGAGACAAAATATAATCTCATCATTAAGGATTTAAAAAACAAGTACGAAAATATCATTCAGGAGCAGAAAAATCAGATTCGCATACTAAGCAATGAAATCGAAAAAAACCATAATCTGTATACCAGTGTAAGGCTGAGAGAAAAAAGTTTATATGATCTTTTCCTCGAAACAGAATCAGAGCTGACTAAAATGGTTACAAAAGTGCATGAATCAATGCAGCCGTTCTACAGAGCTATGTCAAAGATAGAAATCACTAAGAAGAAATCCGACAAAAAACACAACAAATACGATAAGCTTCTCAGCGTGGTTAAATAATTCCATTTGAAAAGTTCTTCTCGTTTAATAATGAATAATAATAAAAGATAACTGGATAACAGTCTATTTTTTCCTTATTTATCAGGCAGTTTAATATCAGGATATTGCTTGGCCATGCATTCCGGGCAGACACTATGACTGAAATCAACATCAGTATGCTGACTCAAATATACTTCAACCTGGTCCCAGTAACCTTCGTCGTCACGGATTTTCTTGCAGAATGAACAGATCGGCAGGATACCTCGCAGTGTTTTTACTTCGCCTAAAGTCCTGGTTAAGTCGTCCACTGTGCCGCGAAGTTTTTGTATTAAAGGATTGGTTATTTTAAAGAAAATAGCCGCACCCAGCACAATAATAACAATCGCGATCAGTCCGCTCAAAACCCCGGCTTTTATAAACGGTGCCCTGATTTCCGCAAGGTCAATCTTTGACACAATCCCAAGGTCAAGCACAGCTACAGGTTCATACGCAGCCAGAACTTTTTCTCCTCTATAGTCAAGGCCCACTATTGTTCCTGATTTGCCGGACAACGCAAGCCGCATAGGCTCAGATAGCTTTGAGTTCCATGGCACCGGTTTCGGATTATCAAGGTCATAATGCCGATGATTTAAAAGAAAAACTATTTTATCAGCCACCCTCATAGAGAGAGTGAACTCGCCTGTCTTCCCGAATCCATCATACCTTGCATGTGCATCTTTTATTTGATGGAGAGTCGCCTCCCTCGGCCCATTCGGATAGTCAGTACTGTAAATTTCATCGAAACGGGCTACGGACTCAATCAAACGCGCCTGGCTTTTCGCTGTCTCAATGAGTCGCGCCTTTTCTTCCTTAAATGCAGTATTATAAAGTATCCCGATAGTAATCGATTCGGTTACAATAACAATAAATGACATTATCAAGATCAATAAGAGAATTCTTTTACGTGGTTCCATTGGCCGTTACCGGGTCCTTTGAATTTACCAGTCAAAAACTTTAGTGGTCATTCTGAGCTCTTAAATGATATTGAGACTTATATCTGGGAAATATAGTCTTTTATTTCTCTTCAGTTCATCCCTGCCCGCAGGCTTTTATCCTGGCATATATATTATTTTCGAAATGAATGTTTTTTGATTATTGTTGATCAAGATGAAGGATATGATTCTGCCTCATATAATAAAAAGGTATAGTAAAATGATTTAAAAGTATATTTCCGCACTATAAGGATTCTGTGGGTATCTGTTAATTTGGTTTTACTATTAACAATAAGAGAGAATGATAGTAAAAGGAAGCATGCGAATGCATGTCATCACATTACAAGTGCAGTCCTGGTACTATAAGACCTCAAAATTAAAAATAGTGCAGAAAGATAATTTTGAATATTATTATATATCCGGAGAGAGATATCGTCAACATTTTTCCGTGAGCATATAATTTGTTATTATGATACACATAGTTAATGAGAGAAAAATGAAGTCTGTCTGAAGCGGCAGAAATATTTTAATAGACATTTAACGTGAAATTATCATAATAAACTTCCGGTAACGACTTTGTTGCGACTATGAAACGGAGGGGACCCTTCGGCTCGCGCTCAGGGACCAAAAGAAAGTTCAAAGTTTAAGGTTCCAGGGGTGTTAAAAGGCCGGATTGTTTGTAAATATTTTCTTTCCATGGAACTTTGAACTTTGAACTGTTTTTTATATAGGATAGTTAGGATTTGAAGCGTATTTGAAACGGAGAGGAAACGACTCTGGAACGGAGGGGAAACGGTGAGGAGTATAAAAGTAAGCCGGATATTGTATATTAAAAATCAATATGAATGAAAATATTTTAATAATAGAAGATGAACAGGGGATTGCGGATACTGTTGTTTACGCATTATCCGTTGAGGGCTTTCAGGCTGTATGGGCCGGGACCGGGAGGGACGGCCTGGCAATACTCAGGGATAAACCCATTGACCTGATCATTCTTGATATCGGCCTCCCGGATATTTCGGGATTTGATATTATCAAATCGATTCGGAAGGAATCAGGGGTCCCGGTTCTCTTCCTTACTGCAAGGGCGGATGAGATCGACAGGGTGCTCGGCCTGGAGCTTGGTGCGGATGATTATGTTGTAAAACCGTTCAGCCCAAGGGAACTGGCAGCAAGGGTTAAGGCGATCCTGAGAAGAAGCAGTGAACAAAAAAGCAGCCTTACAGGCATGACTTTAAACGGAAACAGTAAAACAGTCTTTTCCATTAACCCGGACAAAAGACAGATATTCTATTTTAAAGAGAAGCTCAACCTGTCGCGGTATGAATATGAAATGCTATTGCTCTTTATTGAAAAGCCGGGGTGGGTCTTTTCCCGCGACAAGATAATGGATTCAATATGGACTGAGCCTGAAGAGAGTTTTGACAGGACTGTTGACGCTCATATAAAAACCATTCGTTCCAAGCTAAGGTCTGTTAATCCGGATATTGATCCGATTATTACTCACAGGGGTATAGGATACTCCTTACGGGATGATTTATGAAAATCATTATAAGAATCCTGATAGGCTTTTTTATTATATACCTGATCTCTTTTTATTTCC
>CAZVYR010000411.1:0-3269 GCA_964631555.1 uncultured Leptospirales bacterium | reverse complement strand
ATAAAATTAAAATTTTAAAGTTTTATTTTTACTTCCCTTCAACCTTTCTGTAACACCATGTACTTTTACTTATTTCTCTTTTTTCTTTGTAAGGATCGAAAATCAGCATATATTCCACACCGTCTTTATTATAAAAATAATATTTTATCTTCCCGGATTTAAGAGGAGCGCGTTTTTCTGACAAAGTAGTCAAATGATACGCGTCAGTTGAAAAGTCATGATACGCGCTGGAATATGCATTCTCTTCTTCTCCGTCGCGAGGTACCCATAAATATACAGAAGGACGGGAAAGTCGTTTCACAGGGCTAAGTTCAATTGAATCCGCCTGGTAAATTACCTTTCCTGTGAAAATATCCGATATCCCTACCTGATAATTAAACCATCTCTCAGTATAATTATCCCCATCTATTGTCAGTATCCTGTCGATTGCGTTATATGAATACTCATTCCCAGGATCCGGGTTCTTTGATTTCATGTCCTGATATTCCATGGTCGAATAATAATAAGTCCCGGTCATCTTCTTGGCCATTTCTTTAGCGGTCAGCACAGGTTTGTCCGATAAAAAGCCGTTGAACAGCCATCCCTTTTTATCGCCGTTGTCAAACCTTACCCAGTAGTCTTCAATACCGCCGATCGTTTCTTTCTTTTTGGTTTTTGCATTGATATTTATCTTTTCAGCAAGAAATACCTGGCCGAGAACTTTTGAGCTAGTGGTCGGCTTGCTTCTTATATTCAGCACAGCTACTTTAACATACACAGTTTTTGCTGCAAAAGTTTCATGAATATTGAAAGCTAGTAAAGCAAATAAGATCATGAAAAGCGTGCTTATTCTTTTTGTATAAATTTTCATTATTGTATCCCATACTCCTTTCTTTAATATTAAAAGATTCCCATGCAATGATAAGTTATCATATTCTTTATAAAATAAAAAAGTCAACAAAGCCCATTTATAATTACCGACATATCTTAAAATATAATGAGTTTTTTGTAAATAAAAACTTTAAATAAAAATTCAGTAAAAATTCCTGCATAAAACGCGTATTATGCCAGGCTTATAATATTCTCTACCCATTGCTCAGTGCCCCTGGCAATCGCTTCATCCGAATACCATGCCGTATGCCCTGTCTGAAGAATCCTGCCCGGCTCGATTGTTTTATCCAGAAAAAGATCGATCCTGTCGTCAACCGCGTACCCTGCAAGCTGCTTTCTCCTGATCGCGTCAGCCACAGCAGCATTATCAACAAGGCCCGGGCGCGAACTATTGACCAGGTACGCCCCCTTCTTCATCTTACTGATCTCCTTCACACCAATAACAGGCCCGTTTCCCCTGGTCTGCGAATTCAGCAAAACCACGACATCGCATTTGCCCAGCAGTTCATCAAATCCCATCGGCACAGCGAGATCAGTTTCGACTTCCCGTTTATCATAATAGAATATCTCTGTTCCGAATCCCTTCAGCATTGAGGCGAACTTCCGTGCTATTGTCCCGAATCCGATAATACCGGTTTTCTTGTCAGCAAGTTCCCAGCCACGCAGCGAAGTGCTCTCCGGAACATAGCCGCGTACTTTGTCAAAGCTCAGATGAATGCGCCTGCTCATTGCCAGCAGCAAACCCATCGTATGCTCGGCTACTGTAATCGCCGAGTAATCCGGAAGATATTTTAACTTTATATTCCGCTCAGCAAGCGCGTCAAGGTCGACCCACTCATAACCTGTAGCATATATTGCCAGGCCTTTGAGCTCAGGCAGTGCTTCAATGATCTCCCTGCTGAAATCCCTGATCGAACGCTTTGTCACAGCCAGTATTTCAGCGTTGCGCGCAAGCTCAATGAATTCATGCGTCTTTAATAAATTCTCCTGCTTCCTGAAATCCGCATCCAGGGCCTCTTTCAGCCTCTCCCTCTGCTCCAAACTAAAAGTATTTTCCCCCTGTGCTGAAATGATCACTGCCTTTTTCTTTGCCTGTATTTCTTTCATTCTCTGCCCGTCTGATTGTTAATATTTGTTAAACAATTCTATTATCTTTACCGGCTTTTTATTATTTAAACTGCTTTAGCGACAGGTTAATCAATATCAACATGAAAAGCATATAAAGATTATAAAATAAAAATTTACATTAAAGTTATTGCAAAATATATTGCAATCAAAGAAAATTATCAGCCTTAAAAAACTCAAGGAGCCGACAAATGAAAATCCGGTATATTCACGTTTTAACATTCAGTATCTCACTGATAATACTAACCGGCAGCATCCGCCTGTCAGCAGAGGAAAAATACGCCTGGACAACAGCCGAAAGCGGGCTTCGGGTAAGGGACAATGCATCACTGAATGCCAAAAAGATCGGCCTCATCCCATACAACAGCAAAGTAATAATTCTTGAGGAGAAAGGAGAAGAACTGACCATTGCAGGCAAAAAGGGCAAATGGACAAAAGTTAAAAGCAGGGAAGCAGAAGGATGGGTATTCGGCGGATTCCTTGCACACAGCATGGAAACCGGTTTCGAGGAGAAAGCGGAAAAATTATATAACACCCTCAAGGAAAACAAATCCCTGGGATCTTTTATGAGCAATAACGGAGTTAAACTGGTCTACCATGCCGACAACAGGTGTGACGGCAGCACAGACGGCGAGATAAAATCAGTCAAGCCTGAAATGATAGACAAAGACCTTGACCTGGATCTTGTCAATGACGGCCAGGGCTGGATGGAAGAATGCGCAGAAAATAAAATAACCAAATTCACACGAAAATTCAACCTGAGAAAAGAAGCAATGGAATGGATGTCCTATTCCAACCCGCCCTATTACGACGAAGGCAAAAGCACTCTCTCAATAAGCAGCGAACAATATCATCTGCAGTTTCTGTTTAAAGAAAAAGACGGAGACTACAAAGTATATGAAATAAAATTCAGTGATGAAGATCCGGGTTAAACAATAATTATAATTTTTTAAATTCAGGGAAACACATAATGAAAATCAGGAATATCACTTTATTCGCTATCTTGTTTTCTGCATTCATATTATCGTTACCGGACGCGTCTCTCCATGCAGAAGAAAAATACGTATATACAACCGCACGAAGCGGCCTTCGTCTAAGAGATAAAGCCGGAGGAAAAATTACAGACCTCATACCATTTAACACGAAAGTAATGATACTGGAAGAGCTGGGCGAAGAACAGATCATGGATGCTAAAGCAGGCAAATGGACGAAAATAAAAACCGGTAAAGTAACAGGCTGGGTATTCGGCGGATTCCTTTCAAAAAAACCAGTAA
>CAZVYR010000410.1:0-3305 GCA_964631555.1 uncultured Leptospirales bacterium | reverse complement strand
TTGAGTCCTGGTGATTATTTTCTTACTGTGAAGAAATCCGACTCTGTTTCAAAAACCATCAGGAGTAATATTGAAGCCGGTAAGACCAATTATATCACAATCGAATACAAAAAAGATAGTGATTCTATAGAATTAGAAGCAAAATAATGATCAAGAGGTTCAATAAATGTCTATACTTATAAGAAGAATTTATCTGTGCGTTATAGGGATGCTTGCGGGTTTAGCGGCATGGCCGTTTGCTGAAACAGCCTTACTGTTTCAGAATGGATTTTCCTCTTATCTTTTTTTCAGCATTTTTCTTGGTATAATATTCGGTTTCATAATGGGAGGCTTTTTTGGAACAAGCGACGGTATAATAACATCCATTAAAAGAAATATAATAAGCGGTGCAGTACATGGAGCTTTGATTGGCATAGCAGGAGGTATTATCGGATTTTTAATAGGTCAGGCGGCACTTTTTATAATAGGGGATAGTCTGATACATACAACAAAAAGCTTCAGGACAATAGGATTTCCTTTGTCCAGAGCAATCGGATGGGCCTTTCTCGGGATATTCATAGGTATGGTAGATGGAGTAAGATCAAGGTCATTTGATAAAATAAAGGTTGGTCTTATTGGAGGTATTATAGGTGGATTTTTAGGAGGTCTTGTCCTGGAATACCTCAGACTTCTGGTACCAAGTATCATGTTAGCACGGTTAACAGGCCTGGTGATCTTTGGATTATGCATAGGACTTTTTTACGGGTTTGTTGAGAACCAGTTATCCTATGGTGTACTTCGTCTTTTAAACGGAAAGTACAAAGGAAAAGAATTTCTTATCAATCAGAGGAAAATGAAAATCGGATCAACGGATAAAAACACAATAGTACTGCCGGGATATGATAAAATATCGGAAACGCATGCGGAATTAATCTCAAAAGGCGATAATGTGACAATAGTTTCGCATAGTCCTAAAACCGTTATTTCCGTAAACGACGACAAGGTGGAACAGCATCAATTAATATTAGATGATGTTATTCAGATCGGTTCAGCCAAGTTTATTTATAAATTTAAATAGAGGTATAATAAATGATAAAAAGAATTCTTTTATCGAATATAATTATTTTATTTACTACCTGTTTTCTTTATGCGGATTATGTTCGTATATCCCAAATAGATCCTTCCAGTCTGCTTTTAAACCAGGAAATCAAATTGTATGTAAGTGTTACAAATGAAAACGGAGATCCTGTATCAGGACTGACGAGGGAAGCTTTTTCGGTTTTTGAATCAGCAGATAACCGTAAAAACTTTATAAAGATCAATGAAATCTCAGGTTTTGAGTATATGGTAAATTATGAAACCGGTATTAACTTTCTGCTGCTCATTGATAACTCAGGAAGCATGTACAGGACATTAACAGGTGCCAGGACAGGAAACGCGAGTGCAATGAGAATTTCTCACGCGAAAAGAGCTCTTGTTACATTCCTGAAAAGTGTTACAAATCCGAAGGATAAAATCGGCCTGGCGGCATATAACTCATATTATACATCTTACTCTGATCTTACAAATGATAAGGTAAAAGTACAGGGCTATCTGGATAAGATCGTTAGACCAGGAAAATATGATGCTTATAGTGAAATATATTCCAGTGTTTATCTGGCTGTTGATGAGTTTAGTTCCGTTAAAGGCAGAAAGGCGATAATAGTTCTCTCGGATGGTCAGAACCAGCCCTATTATCAGTATACACATAAGAAGCATAAAATTTTCGGTGATAAAATATTCGAATATACTGAGCCGACAAAATACTGCCAGGAAGAGGGAATATCGGTCTATGCAATTAACTTCGGTCCCAGGGGAACAAAGAAAGACAAAGGATTGACAAAGATAGCATACCAGACAGGCGGTACTGTATTCGACGCACAAGATCAAAAGCAACTGGGTGAGGTTTATAATAAAATAGTTAACCAGATATTGAATGAATATCTTTTAACGTATACAGCGACAATGGATCCTGCCGATAAAAAGTATGTAAAAGTGGATTATAATTCATCAGAAGGGCCCGTGTCCTCGACAAGGTTTTATTTCTCGAGTACGGTTTTCGGCCTTCCTTTGGCTAAATTTAATATTCTTTTGATAATTCCTTTTTTAATTGCATTAGGATTATTATGGCTTTTATCCAGGATAAAATTCGAAAAGCAAAAGTCCGATCCCAGTCTTGAAATTTTAAATCCCGGTTCTGCCAAGGCTTCTACTAATTTTTTTACACTGAATAAGGATAAAAATACTGTTATTGGAGGTGACCCTTCAGCAGATATGACCTTGTCAGGCGGGGCAACCAGGATAAGGGAAAAGCACGCTACTATATCATTTAATAAAACAAAGAAAAAGTATACGATCGTTGCAGACGGTAATCTGACTGTTAATAATAAACCGATAAAAACCAAGTTACTAGAACCTGGTGATGTAATAAATGTCGGAGGTACAACCATTGTATTTGATGACGGTGAAGTGGAGTAATATCATGTTGTATTGATCCGGACAATTATACATATTTCTTTTAAATATATTAACAAATATGCAATATTATTTATTCAGGACTATTTAAATAAATAATGGACTCATTTGACGACATAGAAAAAAAGATGGCGATCAAGGATATTCCTGTGATGTCTCAGGTTGCCACTAAAGTATTGCAATTACAGGAAGATAATCCCCGGATAAGTTTTAAAGAACTTGAAAAAATCATATTATTGGACCCTGCCATAACTGCAAGAATACTGAAAGTAGCAAATTCCGCACTGTATGCGCGTCAAAGAGAAATTAAAAATATACATCAGGCAATAGTATTGCTTGGCTTTAAGACGATTAAAAGCATGATTTTGCTTATTTGCGCATCTAACATATATGGCAAGACAAATAAAAAGTTTAGTACTGTTTCTGATGCAAATATAAGTAAACTATCAACTATGGATATGTGGCGTCATCTGGTACTTACTGCATTCACAGGCAAACATATTGCGGTAAAATCCGGACTGGAAGATAAAAAAGAAGAAATATTTATTGGCGGCCTGCTTCATGATATAGGAAGGATCTTTTTAATGTTAAATTATTCAGAACAGTATGAGGAGTATTTAAATGCAGTATCAAATAATCCTGAGGAAGATATTCTTGTACTTGAAGAAAACATATTCGGTAACAACCATCTTCAAATAGGAAAATTTGTACTTATAAAATGGAATTTCCCGGATGAACTCGTTGATGTTATTAGTCAGCACCACTCTCAATATGCTGATTCTCCGCATAAACCAATGATCACTGTGATTGCA
>CAZVYR010000409.1:0-3319 GCA_964631555.1 uncultured Leptospirales bacterium | reverse complement strand
CAGCACGCACCGGTGAACCCAGTTGTCTGGCACGCATCGGGATACGGGCTGACGAAATTCCGGACCTTTTCCAGCCCTTCCATCAAATAGATACCGGCACTGCGCGTAAAACCGAAGGGACAGGCCTCGGCCTGTCTATCTGTAAGAAGATTCTTGATATGATGAACGGGTCTATTGATGTGCAAAGTAAACCGGGTGAAGGCAGCATCTTTACAATAAGATTTCCAGAAAATACAGGAGGACTATATGAGCGACAAACTGCTGATAATAGAAGACAATGAACAGAACTTTTACATGATGCGCTTTCTCCTTGAAAAAAACGGATTCGAAATAATTGGAGCAGCAAGCGGCAAAGAAGGCATAGAGATGGCATTGAACCAATTACCCCGGGCCGTATTACTGGACATTCAGCTCCCGGAGATGGACGGATATGCAGTGGCCGCGGAATTGAAAAAACATAAAGAACTGGCGTGCATACCCATCATCGCAGTTACCTCTTACGCAATGGCAGGAGACCGGGAGCGCATTCTCGCAGCCGGCGCCGACGGATATATCGAAAAACCTATTAATCCTGAGACATTTGTGTCTGAGATTATTCAATTTTTTCCTGAAGATTGAATAGACCCAAAAGTACAAAGAGGAATAACATGAAAATACTTATCGTTGATGACAGAGAGGATAACCGTTATATGCTGGAAGCCCTGCTTAAGGGGAACGGGTATGATACGCAGTCTGTTTCAAACGGTGCTGAGGCCCTTGAGCAGCTTAAATCAGGCAAAATTGATTTAATCATCAGTGATATATTGATGCCTGTCATGGACGGTTTTGAACTCTGCAGAAAAGTCAGGACAGATGAAAGCACGCGCAACATTCCGTTTATCATTTATACTGCCACTTATACCGGTCCCCAGGATGAAAAATTTGCTATAAAGATAGGAGCAGACCGTTTTATCATAAAGCCCTGCGAGCCTGACTTACTTCTTAAAGCTGTCGGCGACGTGATTTCATCTTCAAAAAACAGGAAAGATGATCTGAAAGAGTCTCCGCAAGAGGAAGAAGTACTTAAGCTTTACAATGAAAGGCTTGTGAGAAAGCTTGAGCAGAAGATGCTTCAGCTTGAAAAAGAAATACAGACACGGCAGATAGCAGAAGAGAAACTCAGCAAACTGAACAGAATATATGCTGTTTTATCCGAAATAAATAAAGCGATTGTCCGGATTGATAATCAGCAGGTCCTGTTTGATGACGTGTGCAGGATCGCTGTTGAAACAGGGGAATTCAGCTTCTGTTGGATAGGTATAGCAGACAGCAGATCAGGAAATCTCACCACAGCAGCACAATGTTGTTTACCCGGAGATTATGCTGATAATATAAACACACTGCTGTCCGCTGACGAACCGGAAAGCGTATGGCCGGAGGAAAATGTCCTCCCGGAAGGGGAATACTATATTTGTAATGATATTGGAAAAGACGAAAGCATGCTGCACCGGCGCGAAAATGCCCTCAAACCGGGATACCGTTCTTACGCTGCCTTTCCCCTGACTCGTTTTGGTGCTGCCTATGCCGTAATTAATTTTTATTCCTCACAAACCGGGTTTTTCGATGAACAGGAAGTAAACCTGCTTAAGGAATTGTCCTCTGATATATCTTACTGCATTGAAACAATAGAAAGCGAAAAGCAAAAGCAAAGGATTGAAGAAGAACGCGACCGTTTCTTTAATAATTCAATTGATATGATGTTAGTTGCAGGATTTGACGGACATTTCAAGCAGCTCAATCCTGCATGGGAAAGAACTCTGGGATGGACGAATAAGGAGCTTATGTCGAAACCCTATATAGAATTTATTCATCCTGAAGATATTGAAACCACGTTAAGAACGATAGAAGATCTGACCAGGGGCGAAGAAAAAAAAATAAATTTTTTAAACCGCTTCCAGTGCAAAGACGGAACCTATAAATGGCTGTCCTGGAATTTCGTAACCATAAAAGAAGAAAACCTGATCTTTGCAGTAACAAGGGATGTCAGCGAACAGGTCAGAAATGAAAATGAAAGAAAAAAACTGGAAGCACAGCTCATACAGGCACAAAAGCTGGAGAGTCTGGGAACAATGGCAGGAGGAATTGCCCATGATTTTAATAATATTCTGAATATAATTATGGGATACACTTCAACACTCGACTCAGTAGGTACTGATGAAAATGAGCTGCACAAAATTACTGACATTATTCTGGACGCGAGCAGGAGAGGCGCAGGATTAGTAAAACAGCTGCTGACATTCGCACGGAAATCGGAAACAGTATTTCAATCCGTTCAGGTAAACAATATTATTGATGAAATAAAAAAATTCATCAAAGAGACATTCCCGAAAACAATACAAATAAACTCTAATCTTGAAGAAAATATTCCCGTAATTATTGCGGACAGCACGCAGATACATCAGGTATTACTTAATTTATGCATTAATGCCCGCGATGCGATGCAGAAAGGCGGTACACTTACAATCTCAACAAAGAGAATGAAGAGTGAAGAAATAAAAATCAAAAAGCCTGTGAACGAAGCCAGGGAATACATAGAGATAAAGTTTGAGGATTCAGGATCAGGCATTGATGAAGAGATCAGGGAAAAAATATTTGAACCGTTTTTTACTACAAAAGAGACAGGTAAAGGCACTGGCCTTGGACTCGCAATAGTATATGGTATTATAAATAATCACGGCGGTTTTATAGACGTTGAAAGTGAGAAGGAGATAGGGACAACCTTTTATATTTATTTGCCGGTGCAGGAGGAAACGACTGAAATTCAGCAGCTTTCCTTAAATCCCGACAAAAATATGCCGCAGGGAGTCGGCACGATTCTTCTCATTGAAGATGAAAAAGTATCAAATGAAATGCTTACCACAATACTTGTACTAAAAGGCTTTAAAGTAATAACCGCTTATGACGGGCTCCAGGGCATAATGGCATATCAGAACCATCGTCAGGAGATAGCAGTAGTAATATCCGATTTAGGTCTGCCAAGACTCGGCGGAGATGAGGTCTACAAACAAATCAAAACCATGAATCCGGATGCAAAGATTATTCTGATAAGCGGGGATACAGATCCTGAAGTCAAAGCAAGGCTGTTTGAGGCAGGTGCCCGGCATATCATTTATAAACCATATTTACCTGCCATAATTTTACAGGCACTAAAAAACATTATTGAAGATAAATAATAGACTAGTTGCAAAACTTGTTATTCCCAGCAGCAGGCTAACCCATGGTTTCAGGTTTTGTTGACAAACGACATAATACTTATAAAATAGGATAAACTTTATATATC
>CAZVYR010000408.1:1607-3327 GCA_964631555.1 uncultured Leptospirales bacterium | reverse complement strand
GACATTATGATAATAATTACAAACGAAACACTCTTTGTCATCAATCCCTGAAACCATGGGTTAACCGGAGGCTGATTTTTGTCTTTTAGGAACAATTGATGATCTGAAGCAAATTATCCATAAACATATATTGTAACCATTCTCTGTGTCTGAACGGGATTTCTGCCATAATGAATCCTTTTTCATTGACGTTATGACGTTATGATGTTATCTTATCAATAATAATGAATTTTAATGAGGAAAATATTATGTCTACTTTAAATAAACGCGCCACAATATATTTTGATCCGGAAATACATAAGGTGTTGAAAATAAAAGCGGCTGAAACATCCAGGTCAATATCTGAAATAGTTGATGATGCCATCAGACAGGAGTTAGCAGAGGATGCGGACGACCTTAGATTTTTTAAAGAGAGAGAACATGAGGCGTCTGTTTCATTTGAAAAAGTATTAGCTGATTTAAAGAAAAATGGCAAAATATAAAATAGAAATTAAAAAAACCGCAGTAAAAGAATTAAATCATTTACCACCTAATGACCTTAAGAAAATAATTAAAAGTATTCAGAATTTAGTAATTGATCCCAGGCCTTCCGGTTGTAAAAAGTTGACAGGAGAAGAAAAATATAGGATTAGAATTGGAAATTATAGAGTATTATATATGATCGAAGATGATATTCTGATTGTATATATAGTAAAAATTGGTCATAGACGAGACGTTTATCGCTAACAATAATATGTCACTATTACCCAGGGGTGCTTACTGAGTATATATTTCTGCTGATTAAAGGCTGTCTGCCAGATTAGTAGAAATCCACGTGCAAGCCGGTGAATTATATTATTTTATCGATTGAATCATTTTAAAATGTTTATATTTTGATGGATGAGTATAAAATTGGAGAGTAAGATATGGAAGCTGTAGTATTGGATGATATTCCTGTAAAAATCGATGATGAAGCTTTTAGAAATCATTTTCATATTAAAGATGCAGGTGAAAGGTTTGAGGGATTAGAAGAAATGATGCAACAGGCCAGGAGTATTGCAAAGCCGAAGGCGGTTTACAGGGAAGCCTTCGTGGATGAAATCACCTCGGATTCTGTAATAATAGATGGTGTCGGTTTTAAAAGCCGTGTTATGACGTCTAACCTGGAGAATGTCGGCCGTGTGTTTGCAAGCGTGGTAACCTGCGGCCTGGAAATCGATGAATGGGCAAAGGGCTTTGATGATATGCTGGATAAGTTCCTGGCTGACAGTATTATGGAATTCATTTTATTTGAGACCGGCGAATATTTGTTTGATTATTTAAATAAAGTTTATGAGCTTGGGAAGACCGGGTTTATGAGTCCGGGGTCTTTGCCTGACTGGCCTGTCACTGAACAGGCACAGCTTTTTTCGGTTATAGGCGATGTAAAGAAACTGATAGGAGTTGAACTGACAAAACACTTTCTTCTATACCCCGTGAAGTCAGTATCCGGACTTATTTTTCCATCGGATATAAGTTACGTGAACTGCATGCTGTGCACAAAGAAGAATTGTGAAAGCAGAAGGGCGCCGTTTAATGCCGAGTTGTATAAAGAGAAGCTTGGATAGCTAAAGGAATGGTGCCGGCGTTTAGTCTGAAAGACGGTTAGGGAACGGAGGGGAGTAGAGTAGATTTGATTATATTTTCTCAATAACAATGCCTTTTTCATAAATCTCTGAAATGAAATCGCTTTTTATCCTGT
>CAZVYR010000408.1:0-1507 GCA_964631555.1 uncultured Leptospirales bacterium | reverse complement strand
TCAATAACAATGCCTTTTTCATAAATCTCTGAAATGAAATCGCTTTTTATCCTGTTATTAAATTCATTAAGACCGATCGCGTAAGGTTCAATCGATGAATCGGAAACAAGTCTTTTAACGGAAAGAAAGCGCATTTCATTAATGTGGTCTTTCCCAAAGTTTTCGGAAACAATTGCAAGATCAATATCACTTTCTTCAGTTGGATTGCCGTAAGCATGAGAACCGTAAAGGATAGCACAGTTAACGGTGATATCTTTTTTAAGAACATCCAAATATTTTTTAATTGTGTTTTCTAATTTATCCGGGATTGCAGCCATTTTAGTAATTTCGTGCTTTTTGTTAGAATATTTTTTGCGTCTTGTTTATTTAATAAATTACGAACATTATCCTTATAGGTTGGGTAGCGCGCTTCAATGTTCATTGGATCAAGTTCAGCCAAAAATGTCATTTGTTCCTCTGTCATCTCTGAACGGATACCGGACAATTCCGCGAGTTTTACAAGGTTATGGATCTTTGGCGGAAAAGAACCGTGTTTTTTTACAAACAAAGCTTTGAGCATTTTTTCAACGCTTTGATGACAAAGGAATGCGCTATGTAAAAAATGTTTCTTTCCAAACAGAGAATTAGCAACTTCAAGATCGTAAAGTGAAGTTTCAATCCAGTATTTGATAGTATCGTTCATAGAAAATAAATTTAGAGTTATTAATTAATATTGTCAATGAATTTGTTGCTGATATTGATTATTTAGGTTCGTAATTATTTTGTTTTTTACAAATCATTATAATTTTAAGAGTCGCTATACTCCCGGCCTTGAAGAGTGACGTAATTCGTATGCTGAATAAAAATGATAGGGTATTATTATTAGTAGTAGGGAAGAAGGGAACGATATCAGGAAATACCGGGAAATGGGTAAAAGTAATTTATAACAAAGATGAAATCGGTTGGGTTTTTGATGCTTATCTGAAGTATGAATAATAATCTATTATAACCGGATAATAAAATTCTTTTTTACAGAGTTTCTTAAATATTTTATTTAATAGTATTTGAAAAAGAAGGAATCTTCAATAAATTGCCTTTAGCTATTGAAAACGAAAGAAAAAACTGGACAATTTTCAGTAATAGTTGTATATTATCCGTACGCTATATCGTACGGAGTAATCACGGAGTAATCTATGAGTTCAATAAATATTACAAATGCCCGCAAGGATCTTTATAAAATTGTCGAGTCTGTAAACAAATCACATGAACCAATACATATTTCCGGCAAAAATGGCTCTGCTGTTCTTATTGGAGAAGATGATTGGAATAGCATTGAAGAAACTATATATCTATTATCCATACCGGGAATGCGTGATTCAATTATTGAAGGAATGAAAACACCAATTGATGAATTAGAAAATCATTTAAATTGGTAATAAATGTATAAATTATTATACACAAAACAAGCTCAAAAAGACGCACAAAAACTTTCTGAAAGCAATCTCAAGAAAAAAGCAGAAGAAATTCT
>CAZVYR010000407.1:0-3342 GCA_964631555.1 uncultured Leptospirales bacterium | reverse complement strand
AATATAAGAACTCGATTGTATCCTTTGTGGGTTATTCAATTGTCTTATTCGGTTTTTTTGCTTCAATAAGTACATATATTTTTGCAATTGCAGGATGGATGCATGTATTCTGGATAATCCCTTTTATCACAGGTATCTTTGTTATTCTGTTAAGTTATGTTTATTTAACAGTGCGAAAACCGTTGAATTTTGTTGTGGATGTAGCAAACGATTTATCGAAAGGAGAATTGCGGAATAATTATATGGTAAATCATAAGGGCGAAATCGGTACTATAACCAGGACACTTGCCGATACTATAGAAAAATTAAAAAATATTATACAAAATGTAATAAATTCAGCACACCAGGTTTCGCTGGCTGCAGAAGAGATATCAAAAGGTAACCAGGATTTATCGGCCAGGACCGAACTACAGGTTAAATCTCTATCTGAGACATCATCATCAATGAAAGAGATGACGACTTCTATTAAACTGAATTCAGAAAGTGCTGAACGGGCCAATAAACTTGCCAGTGAAGCCAGTGATAAAGCTAATCATGGTATACTGGTTATTAAAAAGGTCATTGATTCCATGACAGATATAAGCAAATCGAGTAATAGTATTACGGATATAATTGGTGTTATGAATGAAATTACTTTCCAGACAAACCTTCTGGCTCTTAACGCTTCTGTTGAAGCGGCGCGCGCAGGAGAATACGGAAAAGGATTCGCAGTTGTTGCCGGTGAGGTGCGCAATCTTGCTCAAAGGTCGAGCAAGGCTTCTAAAGAGATAGCTTCGCTTATAAGTATAAGCAACGAAAAAATAAACAACGGTTCGGACTCAGTTAAGAAAGCTGAAAATGCATTAAACGAAATAACTGAAGCAGTTAAGAATGTAAGCAACCTGATCTCGGAAATATCCCTGTCAAGTGTTGAACAACTCTCAGCAATTGAAGAGACTCTCAGGGAAATGCTCGAGCTTGATAAAAATACGCAATTCAATGCATCATTAGTGGAAGAATCTGCAGCAACTGCGGAGGAGTTATCCGGCCAGGCACGCAATTTAAGCGAATCTGTTAATTACTTTAAGATACTTGATTAAGCCTTTCGGATGCCAATTGTATAATTTTATATTTATTTATATATAATAGTATAATTCTCCGGTTATTAACCTCTGATTCTCCTGATACTACTTAGTAATATTTATTATTCCTGAAAAAATTCTATTACGTTAGGTAATAAATTATAAAACTTGTTGCAAAACAGATTTTCCCCAGCCGCAGGCGGGGGAAAATTCTTACATTTTTAGAGAAATGCAACAACTCTAAAGTATTATTTTAAGACGATTGAAAGTATGCCAGAAAGACGATTGAAAATAAATTGCTTGTAATATTTCCGGGAACTAAAAGTAATAAGTCATTCAGCTTAATTGATAGTGATATTTTTTAATTCCATGACTTTATTTTTAGATACTAAATATGGCAAAAACATACGCAATAATACTTGCAGGCGGAACAGGAACCAGGATTGGGAATTCTTTACCCAAGCAATTCCTCAGGATAAATGACAAGCCTGTGCTGATACATACACTCGAACGGTTTAATCTTCCTGACATTGACGGCATAATTATTGTGATGGCTAAAGAATATATAAAACAGACGGAAAGGACACTTAAGGAATATTCAGTAAAAAAAATAAAAAGTCTTATATCCGGCGGAGACACAAGACAGAGTTCATCATACAACGCGCTTAATGCGCTGAATTATGATGACGGCGACCTGCTTCTATTTCACGATGCAGCAAGACCATTTATAAAATCAGAAATAATCAGTGAGTGTATTAAAGTAGCTGAAGAGTGTGGTGCTGCAGGAGTATATATAAAAGCTACCGATACTATTGCGATTGCTGAAAACGAATATGTCCGGGAAATCCCGGTGCGTGCAAAGATATTCTATGCGCAAACGCCGCAGGCGTTTATGTACAGGATAATCAAAGAAGCTCATGAATCAGCATTATCAAATGGACTGAAAGATATTACCGACGATATCGGGCTGGTTAGAAACGCGGGTTATGATGTTAAAATTATCCTGGGCGATCAGGAGAATATTAAAATAACAACTTCCTTCGATCTGAAAATTGCCGATTATATTGCAAGAACCCAAATTAAATAATAATGATAAAAACAACTGATCTTAATTATTTAAACAAACATAAAGTTTTATTCTTACTGATTCTCTTTGCCGTATCATTTATTTTTCGTGCACCTACGTTATTTAACGATTATTATGATGTTGATGAATTGTCTGCAATTGTACAGACGCATGAATATATGGCTGGTGATGTACCCGGTAAAGACTTCAAGGAAAGCAAGCTCCCGCTTTATCACGTGATATTTAAAACAGCATATTATTTTTCGCCTGAAAACGGTTGGGTGCTTGTCCATTTTTTTACGATTCTTATAATATATTTAGCATCTGTTTTTATATTTCTTACTGGCCAAATAATAGCAGGATTTGAAACTGGAGTCATTGCCTCTATTTTATATGCTGTTCTTGTTTCCTCATTTAACCGTCATTTTATGGCAACTAATGGCGAGATCGTATATAACCTGCCTATAACAGTGGGATTATATTTTTTAGTATTATTCTTTTCCCCCAACAAGCGTAATAGATTATCAGGATATATATTTTTATTATTATCAATCAGTATGGGTCTATGTGCTTCGCTAGTGAAATTCCACGGATTGATATTCTTTATTTTCATGGCATTCTTCTTTATCTTGTATGTCCCGTACTTTAACAATAAACTTAGTTTAAAATATTTACTCATTCTGGGCGTGAGCATTATAATACTGATAATCACTTTCTTTCTGGATTACAATATAACGCGCAAATTTGCACCTGCATTGATTTCCGATATTATCGGGAAGATCACTTATGCATCAGTAAAAGGATTCAATCCGTTAGTTTTTATTATTAAATTCGCACATAGGCAGGGCATGCTGATCATCTGGCATTTCATAGTATGGTTCCCCGCAATAATCTTCTGTTTGATGTTTATAAAAAACAGGTTCAGATCAGTATCTTTTGGATCTATTGAAACTTCCGCAGTAATAATCTTATTGCTTTTCACCTATGCTATGATATTCGGAGGCGGATCACGTCTTTACTTTCATTACTTCCTTGCAACCTATCCGGCTCTGTGTTTAACAGGGGCACTGTCATTATGCTCGCTGAACAAAAAGATAATTAAAAAAATCAATAAGAACTTTATTCCATTAATCCTTGTACCTGCTTTATTCTTTTTTATATGGAATACAAAAGATATTATTATTAAGTATTATTTCCCTGAAGCCTTCTATAATG
>CAZVYR010000406.1:0-3347 GCA_964631555.1 uncultured Leptospirales bacterium | reverse complement strand
CATATATAATCATCGGGCACCCGGACTGGTCCGGTTGTGAAATTGAGATTTATGCTGCTTTCGAAAGGAAAGAGTTGGCAAAAGAAGTAAAGAAACTGAACATCCTTATTGAAAAAGGAAGAATTCCTATCTCCGGCAAAAGCGTACAGCGGGTACCCTGGAATAAGCGGGTCAAGTCTTTTGAAAATATTGTAACGGAAAAATCAGATAACGCAGATCTGGTTATAATGGGTTTTTCTCTCGACAAGATAACAGGTCAGAAGGGAGAATATTTCAGGATGTTCCCTGGTGTGAATGATCTGCTTTTCGTAAGGTCAGGCCAGAAGATCGTTATCAGCGAAGCGTGATGAGTAAAGGATCAGAATAAAATGGTTTAACAGGAAAAGCATTGAAATTAAATTTATCAATACTTCGGATTTAGCCTGGTGCGAGGATTTTATTGTTAGAAATTTCAATTTTGCTCGAAGGCTTTCATAAGTTCTATAGCCAGACGATTTGTTTCTTTATATACAGGACCGGATACAATAAAGATTATTAAATTTATGTTTTCACCCGGATTTTGCATAAACATAAAACGCGCCTCTTTACTAGCTGTTGATAAGGAAGCATTATTTTCATTATTCAAACATACAACGACACCTTTGTAGTCTCCATATATGCCAACATGATCCATTTGTTGAAATGTTGCTGCTTTAAGTGTAAAGCCAGCTTTTTTTAAAGCTTTTTCTGCTCTTTCTCCACTATCCTTACCATTATAAATATAATAGTATAATTCAACAGTCGGAGCTGCAGCATAGAGATTACTGAATATACAAAATATAATAAGAAAAGTAATCAGACAATATTTCAAACGTATGATACATATCTCCTTGTTTTGTTTTTCTCAATATCCGGTTCAGAGAAGTCATCGGTTATTGAGTTGTATAACTCTCTGCCGACCTGGGAGCTAGCCTTTAATCAGGTGCGGTTTTCGAAGGGCTTACAATTGAATTTAACCGATTCATGACGCAATTGCTGGATGCGATGGAAATTTTTTTAATTATTTATCTATTACTTTATGAAAAATTTAAATTATTGTATAATTTTTTATTTCTTCAGTAGGAATGTCGGTTGAGAGTCCAACTCTCATAAAATAACACGCGAAACTTTGCGAGAGATGTTCACGATATGGAGGAAATACTCTTTTTCTTTTTCCGCGCTTCACGAGAGCTATGGCAAATTCTTTTGGTAATGAATATATATTATGAAAATCAACAAAATAAAAATCTTCGATTAAATCAGAAAGACAAATTTTATTCAATAAATGGAAAGAGGGAGATTTGCTTTGTCTTAACTCTTCTCTTGCTCTACTGCTTTTGTAATAAGGATCATTTTCGATCAATTTTCTTAACGGCCAAATAGGACAAACTATAATGGAATCAATTTTATTATTAACAATATCACATGATTGCGAGAGAACAATTGCATTAATTTCTTGAATGTCCATCGGCTCATCGGTTTCCTCATCACTTATTATAGCAGAATAATGTTTTTCATTAGGTAAAATAATATTACACTTTTCGAGTATATCACCTTGTTCTAATTGAGTTATTGGGCCGACCTCTTCATACCATTGGAAACTCATAAAAACCTGCTTAATTATAGTGAAAATTCTTTAATGACGGACTTTCCAAGCTTAAACTTCATTTTTTTAACTGTGGGAACAATTATAGGATCATCCATTGGGTAATCAGCTTGTAATTCACTTATAAGATTTGTTGTTATTCTGAAAGGATCAAAAAAGTTTGTTTCATTAATATAAATACCTTCTGCAATAAAATTATCACATCCTGTCCCTTCTACCAAACTATAACTATTAACGGCAACAGCATCAATCCGCATCAAAGACACTTTCCAAATCCGGCCAAGTCCATGGCTAAGTCGAAGCTTCTTCTTTAACAACTCCCGAATATCTTCCTAATACAACTTAACTCACGCCTCCCACCCGGCTTCCGGCTGAAGTTCCGGTAATCTTTGAAAGAGAGAACACACTTCCGTGATGTCCGGCTCCTCTTCTTCTGTTGCGGCTGCCAGCTTATCAAAATAAACAGCCTCTTCTTCAGTAGAAAAACCTGTCTTTGCATCCTCCGGCATCAAGTTGCATGAATCACCCGGCACTAGCTCAATCTTATTTAATCCCAGTATATCAAGGATAAGAGAATACCTGATATGTCCCAATCCGAAGAATTCGTTAATACCAAACTTTGCAGGTTCAGCTTCCTCTTTACGACACATCAGCCAGGCTCTGCCTCCGGGCAAAAATTTTTCTTTTTGCAAATCATGCGTATCAAAAGTGATATTAAAAAGCTTGCGCTGCAAATCGTCAATCTGCGTATCAACATTCACCCATCTCATCTCATCAGCATTCCAGTACTGGCAAATAACATGAGCTTCAAAATGATCCGGCGGCGGCAGGTAAACCGCATACCCATACCTGGCACGGGCAGGTATACCTTTATGCCGCAGAATTGCTGTTGTAAATGCTGTAAAATCACGGCAGCAGCCGAAAAGCCTGTTCTCCGGTGTGCGTTCTATCGACAGATCTGAATTATCAAACTCAAGTATGCGTTCGATTTGACGGGATATGCAGCGTAAATTCAATTCATCCCTGCGTTCTTCGGATAATTTAACTCCGTAGGATTTTGTTAAAAACATGTGTATAAATAATCCCTGAACAATCCGGCATATCGATGAAATATCGTCCGGTAAATGGTCAAAGAGATGCCTGTATTTAACACTAGGATCTGTTATAGTGCTCTGGGTTGAGTAGAATTTTTTACTGTCCTGCATTATACCTGATCCAGCCTTATATATAGATTTTTTTATTTAACAAGATTGAACTACTGGTTGCCCGGCAGCCCTCTTGCAGATCTTGCGTGCGTTCACCTTCCATGAAGGCGCTTTCCCAGCACAAGGCTCCTCAGTATTGCCCGCATCGTATATAAGCATCAATCAATTCCAGTAGCCGATGATTCCGGGACTGGGAATCCTGTAATATTTTAACATCTCTACGAATCCCGTCCAGTTACAATATCCCCGGCAAATTCCGGATTATAGCCAATCATGCTATTCCTATAATCTAAATGAACTCCATTCATAAGAAGCTATGCTTCTATAAATTAAAATTCAGACAATATCTCAAATAAAATTCATCTCTATCGCTCAACGCTCTCCCGACAAAATTCTCCAGACAACCTAATCATGAAAATCCTATAATCCTACAAAGTAAGGTTCAGACACCGCTTGCCGAGCGTAGCCGAGGCAAATATCGCAGGTCACAAAATCGATAGGAAAAAACAGCGGGTAAA
>CAZVYR010000405.1:0-3351 GCA_964631555.1 uncultured Leptospirales bacterium | reverse complement strand
AGCAAAACATGTCGGATATCCGCAGTCACCGCAATTGGTACGCGGCAGCACTTCCCTGTATATTTCTATTGCAGATATAGACATGGCAGTTCCTTAAATAATGAGGATTTATCTTTATGTTTTTATATTAAAACGCAGTTTAGAATTTTGTTGGTAAAAAAGCCGGGGTTTTCCCTGCGATTAACTGATATAATACTGAATAATTATCTGTCAATATGAAAAAATATTTCTTAATTAATATAAGTCCTGATCCTGTTGCAGTGTATTATTACGGAGAAGTATACTAATTCTGATTATTTAATCAAAGCAATGTATCGCTGTTGCTTTAAAAGACGCGTATATTTCATTGCCTTCACGAATGTTTAATTCCAGCATAGCGCCGTTAGTAATAAGAGATTTGAACAATGTGTTGTTTATCATTACATCGACTTCATAAGAAGGCCCAAGATCAAGTATTCTCTTAACGACTCCTTTGAATGAATTACGTATACTGGTTGATGTTACTTTTTTATTGCTTAAAATAATATCCTCCGGCCTTAAGGCAATGTAACCTTTGCTGTCTGGAGTTTTATATCCTGATTCAAGCTCAATCCCCTCAATCAGTGCTTTGCTGCCCCGGAATTCCGCGAAAAATATATTCTTCATCCCCACAAAACCGGCAACAAAAGCGGAACATGGTTTCCGGAATATATCCATGATAGTGCCGTTTTGTTCAATAACGCCATTATTTAAGATTGCCGCTTTCTCTGCAAGCGCAAGCGCTTCAGGAAAATTATGCGTTACCATGAGGAAGGTTGTATTGGTTTTTTTATGAAGTTCTTTTAACATATTCTGCAGCTCGCTTCTGAAGGCAGGATCAATCGCAGACAATGGTTCGTCAAGGAGCAATATATCAGGCTCAATTATCAGAGCACGCGCCAGGGCGACTCTCTGACGCTCGCCTCCGCTGAGTGTCTGCGGATGCCTGTCTAATATTTTTGTAATGTTAAGCTGTTCGGTTAAGTGCTCATATTTACGCAGGATATTTTTTTTATTGATTTTATGAAAATGCAACCCATAGTTAATATTATCCGCAACGCTCAAGTGCGGGAACAGGGAATGATCCTGGTATACAATCCCCACGCCTCTCTTTTCAGGAGGCAGCTTTGTAATATCCCTGTTCCTGATCATGATCTTCCCGCTTGATACGGGAATAAGGCCGGCAATAGCTTCAAGAAGCACGCTTTTACCGGCTCCTGTGGGCCCAAGCAGCACAAAAAACTGGTTCTCTTCAATGCAGATATCTATCTTCCTGAGATAAAAATTACCAAGCTTAATGTTTAATCCGTTTATTTCTATCATCTTTCAGGCTTCCGGTTTTTTCCGCAGAGTAAGAACGCGCAATATTAAAAATAATGACAGACAAATGAACACAAGCCAAACCGCGACCGGCTGGGAGAACTTGAGCCCGTATGATTCAAATCTTTCATAAATCATGATCGGAGCTATCATCGGATGATAGGCCACAATTACCACAGCTCCGAATTCACTTATTGCCCGGGCGGTACACATTATTATTCCTATGAGAATACTTCTGAAGGCCAGGGGAAAAGTGATCCTTAAAAAAGTCGCGAACATTGACGCGCCAAGGCTTCTTGATACCTTTTCCAGCCTTGACGGAATATTTTCAAACCCGTCTTTAACTGTGTTTACATAGAAAGGCAGGCCAACAAATGTAAGCACAGTTATAATACCGGTGGTACTCCCCATAATCCGGATACCGACCTCTTCCAGTATCCGGCCCAGCCAGTAATTTCTGCCTGCTATACTGAGAATCGCAATACCGACAACCGGGTGAGGAATGACAATAGGAAGATCGATAATACTTTCGATCAGTCTCTTGCCCGGGAAATTAGTACGCGCAAGGAAATAGGCGAGCGGTGTACCAAAAATAAAAGATATAAGAGCAGCAGATAAGGATGTATGGATACTCAGCCAGATCGACCGGGCTACATCCTTATCACTGATCGTATTTTTAAGTATTTCCAGGGAAGGAGCAGTTAACATTTGAATGACAGGCAGCATGATAAATACTAAAATCAAGGTACCAAAGGAAACTGTTAACCAGAAAAAAGGCTCTTTCCTCATATTAAATGTTAACCGGCAGTTTTAACTTCCACTGAATTTTGCAATTCTTCAGGAATAGCTTTTATCATCTTTTTATCCGGAACTATAGGAGGATCAAAAGGAGGCTGACCCATTTTTTTCAATATTTTTAATCCACCATCCGGATCAAGTAAATATTTAACGAAATTAATTGCTGCTCTTTTATTCGGAGCATTTTTAATAATAGTAACGCCGTATGTACAGGATTGTCCTCTTATTTCCATAAATGTCCCTGGTTGTTTACCCGTTACTTTTACAACAGCTTTCTGATAGTAATCATCAAATTGATAATTACCCAGATTGATGTTTTCAGGAAATTTAATATATTTTAATTCATGCTGAACCGCAACCGACAGATATTCCCACGCATAATCCATGTTTCCGGTCTGAAGCAAAGAAATCAATTCCACTGATTTCGGACGGACATTCTCTTTAGGTCTGTTTGATAATAATTTTTTATATAAATCCGGAATTTTATAATAATCCTCTGCAAGTTGCATAACCATTAAAGACCTGTAACCGCATGGATCAAGGTTCGGATCGGAGTGTCCCCAAACGACCCCTTTCCTCTGAAGAATTTCATACCAGTTCTTTGAATTAATCTCGTCAGCATATTTACTATTATCAGTGAAACATAATACAAGTTGGTTTGTGGCGAAACGTATATTCCAGTCGGCAAATTCAGGTATCAGTAATTTATCAATTACTTTATAATCCGCGGAAGCCATAATATCGCATGGTTTATTTAAATCAGAGATCTTCCTGGCAGCTTTCTGGCTGCCGCTGGCTTCCCTTTGCACATCAATTTTAGGGTACATAGACTCAAATTCCTTTTCCATTGCTTCAAAAGGAACCGAAAGGCTGCCGGCATGAAAAATGATTAGTCTCCCGGAAATATCTTCTTTTTTTCCGCATGAAGTAAATATAACTATGATTGCTATTAACGCCTTAACGATAATTCCTTTTTTCATTTTTTCCTCCTGTTTTTTTTAAAATTATAATCAGTAATTATAGAGTCAAATAATAAATAAGTTTCTGGTAATAATTTGAATGAATAAATAATCATTCGATGGAATTAGTGATTTATTTCCGTAAACATTGGGGTCTGAAAGCTCTTTAGTCAAAGAAAGGGATGATTCGGATTGTCCAAAAACCAGTTAGCAACCAACCCCGCCCGCAGGGCTGGGACAAATCCTAAAGTAACTA
>CAZVYR010000404.1:0-3354 GCA_964631555.1 uncultured Leptospirales bacterium | reverse complement strand
AATTAGTAGATGCGTTTAAACAAAAACAAAGAGAAATAAAATTAGGTAATACAGAAGTATACAGAGATTATCTGGATGTCAGAGATGTAGTCAATGCATATGTCAGTATAATGAAAGACTTCCGGCCGGGAGAGATTTACAATATTTGCAGTGATATGGCAATACGCGTTTCTGACATATTATCAATATTAGGGGATTTAACCGGTCATAATCCGGAGCTTACCATTGATAAAGCGTTTATTCGTAAAAATGAAATTACTTTCATAGAGGGAGATTCGTCAAAAATACGTGATCAACTGAAATGGAAACCTGCGTATAGCATGAGCCAAACTCTCACATGGATGCTTGAAGATCATGATTAATTAGCAAAGTCATCCCGCCCGCAGGGCGGTTCCGCTCAGAGTGCGGGAATGAATCCTATAGTAACTAACAAAAGCTGTAAAATATGTTGTTTTAAAATTTAATTACTCAGAAGGATAAACCGCCTGATTTTTTGTTTTTAAAAGGAGTATTATTATGAAGATCGGAATAGTAGGACCGGGAGCAATGGGTTGTCTTTTTGCTTATTATTTTAACAAGGCCGGGATCAATGTTGCACTGTTAGGGAAAGACAAAGAGGCAGTTTTTGAGCTTAGGGAAGGAATTGATTTAATTATAGCTGATGAGACAGAAAGATTTTATACTAATATAAGTAATGATCCGGCTATTTTAAAGGGATGTGAAACTATCTTTATTTTTGTAAAGACTTATGACACTGAGGAGGCTTTGAGGGAAATTGCTGATGTGCTTGATAAGGAATCTGTTGTAGTAACGCTGCAAAACGGCATAGGGAATAAAGATATAATAGCAAAATTTATTGAAGAAAAACAGATTGTTTATGGTTCAACATCGTACGGGGCAACCAGGATCAATAGCAATACTATCAGGTTGGGAGGTACCGGGACTAATATTATAGGCGGTATCAATCCGGCAGTTGTTCAGGCTGTGGAAGGTATTTTGAAGAGAGCAGGGCTGGAAGTATCTGTGACAGATGAACCGGATATTGCTGTATGGAAGAAGGCGATAATCAATGCTGGAATAAATCCTCTGGGTGCGCTTCTTAATATTCCTAACGGAGCTATAATAAACAATGATTTTTCAAAGAGGATACAGGAACAGATAGTCATGGAGGCTGTGAATGTAGCCAGGTCAGTGGGTGTGGTCTTTGATATAAATGAGATGGTGGAAGTGACGAGAACCGTGTGTGAAAAGACGTCAGGAAATTTGTGCTCTATGCTTCAGGACAGGAAGGCAAACAGAAGAACGGAAATAGACAGCATCAACGGAATAATAATCGAACAGGGCAGAAAGAATTCCATACCTGTTCAATATAATGATTCTGTATATTGCCTTATCAAGGCAATGGAATTGTCTTAGTTTAATGGGTATTAATCTCCCAATGGTTTAATTCCCCGCAGCTTGCTGCGGAAAGTTACCAATTTAGTTTTTGACACACCGCTGCTTGCGGCGGGGAGCTTTATTAATTATTATTATACTGTTGCCCGTAGAAACATAAATTCAATTTAAATTTCCTGCAGAATCGGACATTTGCTTTCAATAAATGTCCGTAGACAAATACCTGGAAAAACTCAAACAGTCCTCGAAAATTTAAATTGAATTTATGTTTCTACGTATATCGATGATATATTTTTCTAAGAATTGGATTTTTAAGGCAGCTTCTAATTATGGCCAGGGATTCCATTCTTTGCAGCTTTTCAGGTATATATCAAAGGCAGGGGTTTTCTCTTTTTTTGAAATTAGGAATTCAATGGTTGCTTTTACGATTTGTTGTTCTCTTTCGAGAGCAAGTTCCCCGAGCATGACCCTTGTTCTGAGAAATACAAAGTAAGTATCCAGTACATCATGCATGCAATAGTCGTTTATTTCCTGCAATCTGCCGTTAAGGAACATATCGTACACTTCTTCGCCTTTTATTTCCATCTTACCTGGTTTCCCGAGAATCTTTGCAAGAAGGTCCAGGCCGCCGTTCATTCGGATGGCGTTATAGTTGGATAACCAGTCATGAAGGTCAATATGCTTTGTGCCAAACCTGTACCTTGTCCCGAATTTATCCCTCAGATGTTTCTTCACAGTGTATCCGTACCTGTATGCCATGAGTTCAAGAAGCGGGATATCGAATCCGCGGCCGTTGAATGTGACCAGCGATATATCTTTGTATTTTCTTTCAACATCTTCCCAGAATATCCTGACCATTTCTGAAGGCCTGTACTCGGGCGCATCCAGCAGAGATATATCCACAAGAGAAAAATCTTCTCTTACCTGTGCTACACAGATAGATACCGGGTATTGAAAAGTTACAGGGATGAAAAGTGTGGCACCGTCAGAGTTTGTTAATATTTCTTCCTGAAATTTATCCACAGCATCTTTTTCATCAATATCCAGGCCGGGGTATTTTACTTTTTTTATCAGCCTTGAATCAGGCACGGATTCAATATCGAAAACTAAATATTTAATTTCATCATTCAAATTGATTTATTCCTCTTAATAAGATTAACAAGAAAGTCTTTCCGGTTGTATTGAAAATAATTACAGGACATTTTGTTAAATTACTCAGCCTGAATTACCTTATGCTTATATAACTTTTCAATTGTTTTATCAATGCCATTGCCGAGATTCAGACAAGCTGGCCAGGTCTGGGAAAAAATAAAAAAGCATGTTACTCGAGTGTAACATGCTTGCATACTTTATTTAATAAAAATAATTTTATTGATAACAATATCCGTATAATTTATTTTTTCTCTTTTAATTTAGCTTCCATCTTTTCAAGGTAGTCCTTTATGTAAGGATCGGATTCGGTCTCTTTTGCGTTTTTTAATGCGTCAATGGATTTGCCGGGATTTATTCTGTTTATTGCGAGAAGAACTGAGTACCTGACATCCGAGCTGCTGTCGCTTGTAAGGGCTTCGTTAAGGGCCGGAATACTGGTCTCGTCAGCAATGAGGCCAAGCGCGATTGTTGCGTAAACCCTTACTCTTACTCTTTTGTCGTTCTTTAATAAGTTGATAAGCTGGGGCACTGCGGATTTTTCCTGCTTTTCGCCGAGGTAATCTGCAGTGAATGCCTCCAGAAACGGTATTCATCCACCGGTATCACAATATTTTCATAAATATTAAAATCTTTTTCAAGTGCTTCAAACTGATATTGGGACGATAAAGAAATAATGTCACCACTGAGAAAGATTAAATCTGACAGGTTAAAGTCAATTTGTGAAGTCTGTAAACCCCCATTACTCAAATCGGAAATAAATATGTATTTAATTCCGGATTTAACCTGCATTATCAGAGAATTTTTAGG
>CAZVYR010000403.1:0-3400 GCA_964631555.1 uncultured Leptospirales bacterium | reverse complement strand
ACACAATTGCGGCCTATATAACACGGGCCTTCGATCCTTGTGAAAGAATTTATTACTGTCCCTTCTCTTATGACGACCGGGCCGCCTGTAACGTCTATTGTTACATACGGTTCAATATCAGCATTTTCTTCTATGTATAAATTATCCTGATTTCCTTTGACCGCTACGGAATTATCTGCATTCTTACGCTTCTCTTTATTTATCATGGAATAATCGGAAAAAATCATCTCACTATTTAATTTAATCAAATCCCATATATATTCAATTTTTTTCTCATAATTAATTTCTTCATCTGTTTCAAATCCGCATTGAGCCAACATTTCTGTTATGTCAGTCCCGCTGCTCCTGCTTAATCTCTTACTTTCAATCCGTGCAGTAAGCGGTATCCCTGCCGATTTTAAAATATAATTATTTTTAAATGGAAACAACCGTTCATCAGGCATAACTTTACCATTGATAAACAAAATATCACCGTCAGTACCTTTAAATGAATAATCGTTTATAGTCATATCAGGATATTTTTCCCTGTAAAACTGTGCCAGGTAATCCCTTGTAAAATAATAAAATGTATTCCCTGATTGATCATTTATATGCATATTGATATATTTTTCAATTCTCTCTCTTTGTAAAAAACAACCGAGCCTCAGATCCCACACAGGCCTGGTAAGCGAAATCGGGTAAAAATTATTGGTAAATTCATCTTCAAATATTACAATATTCATTTATTTCTCCAGGGATTATAAAAAGTCCTTTTGCAAAACCGGTTATCAAAAAAAATAATAGCCACCCGCAGGGGTGGCCATCAAGTAAAAAATAATAAAAAATTATAATATATAAACAATATTTATTTATTCGCTTCTTCTTCAAGCCATTTCAATCTGTCTTCGATAACTTTCTCCGCGATCTTTCCGGATATAGGATCATAATGAGAAAATTTCATCTCAAACGACCCTTTGCCGCTGGTTATTGATCTCAGGTCAATAGAGTACTTCTGCATCTCGGCAAGAGGAACCTGGGCCTTTACAGCGGAAACCCCGCTTGCGATTCCCGAATCCTCTTCTCCTCCCATGCCGAGAACCCTGCCTCTTCTGCTGGTGATATCATTAAGAATATCACCCATAAAATCCTTATCAACAAATACAGTGACTTCCATTATGGGTTCCAGCAACTGTGGGCCGGCTGCTTCAATAGCTTTCTTTATCGCGTTCCTCGCAGCTATTTTGAACGACATTTCCGAAGAATCAACATCATGATAAGAACCATAATACAATTCGACCCAGATATCCACTACCTGGTGCTTGGCCAGGACACCCTCTTCAAGGCCCTCTTTCAGGCCCTTTTCAACTCCCGGAATATAACCTTTTGGAATAACGCCGCCGACAATACTGTCCTTAAACTCAAAACCCTGCCCCCTCTTCAGAGGAGCAACCCTGATATAGACTTCTCCGTATTGCCCGTGGCCGCCGGACTGCTTCTTATGTTTATACTGGGCCTCAGCCTTCCTGGTAATAGTCTCTTTATATGCTATCCTGGGGATGCTCGTAATAACTTCTATTTTATTTTTCTCAGCAATTGACTTTAATATAATATCAAGCTGCATTTCCCCCATTCCCTCAAGAACCGATTCCTTGGTCTCAGGATTAAAATAATAGCGTACAGTAGGATTCTCATCAGTGATCCTGTGAAAAACCTGGCCTATCTTATCATCATCCGATTTATTAACACTCTGAACACCATAAGAAAATACAGGGTTAGGCAAATTTATAATAGGCAAAACAACTGGATTCTTAGGATCGCAAAGAGTATCTCCTGTAGTGGTCTTCTCCAGTTTTACGGCAACCCCGATATCCCCGCATGTTATTTTCGAAACATCGATCGATTTATTCCCGATAATAGTATAAAGTTTTGATGTCCTCTCTTTAAAAGCCCTGGTAGCGTTGAGAAGCTCAGAATCCGGAAGAAGCTCCCCGGAAATAACTTTTATATAATTGAATCTTCCAGCATACTGGTCAATATTTGTTTTCCATACAACGGAAGAAAAAGGTTTATCCTGGAGACTCTGGACAATAACTTCCTTTGAACTGTCATCAGGATTATGCCCTGCATATTCTTTGCCGGATTTAGGCGCGGGAATAAAATCTTTTATAATATCCAGCAATGTCTTAATACCGGTTGATTTAATAGCAGACCCGCAGACAACAGGATCAAGTTTCGCTTCAGCCAGCAAATTCTTAATCCCTGTCCTGACTTCATCGTCAGTTAATTCATTGCCGTCCAGGAATTTTTCAATAAGTGCATCGTCGCCTTCAGCACCAAGCTCTATAGTATTATCTCTTTCCATTGATGCAGTACCAGTTAAAGAATCAGGAATATCGGAATATTGTCCTTCTTTACCGCCTTTTGAGATAACAGCCTTCATCCTGAGAATATCTACAACACCGTTAAAATTTTCGCCTTCACCTGCCGGGATAGCAAGCTGGACAAGTTTTGCATTGAGCCTGGTTTTAATATTCTCAACAACATTAGCATAATTCGCTCTTTCTTTATCCATTTTATTGACAAAGAACATCCTTGGAATATTATTGTCGGTAATATATCTCCAGACCTTCTCAGTCTCGATCTGAACCCCGTCTACAGAATCAACTACAATAATTGCAGCCTCAGCAACCTGTAAAGCAGCGCGTACTTCACCAACAAAATCCGCCATTCCCGGAGTATCGATAATATTAATCTTTACATCTTCATACTCTACAAAACCCATAGAGCTTCTGATCGACATATGTCTCTTTTTCTCTTCATCATCAAAATCAGAAGTAAGAGTCCCGTCCAGCGGGTTGCCGACTTTATCGATCTTTCCGCCCGCGAAAAGCATTGCGTCAAGCAGCGTAGACTTACCAGTACTGCTGTGGCCTACAATAACAACGTTCCTTATTTGTTCTGTTTGATATTCCTTTAACATTTAACCTCCTCCGCTAATGTATCGATTAAATAATATAAAAATAATTATTTATATTATAATTGTACTTTGTATATTAAGGCTGCTGCATTTCCCTGAAAACATCAGGATTTTGCAACAAGTCTGTGAATTATATACTGATATATTAAAGATATATTATAGCAATTGTTGATTAGGTTTTAGTTTCAAAAAATTTATATTAAACAGTTCAAAATCCCGTAGCAGGATCAATAATACTTCCTGCGTCCATCGTCAGCAATAGCGGGGAATTTCGCTTAAAAACAGCGATAAATCCCGCTTTAAAGCACGCGGTATCAGGCTGCCGGTAATATTGATCCGGAAAACACGAAAGACTCAAATACTTGAAACAAGATTTAAGATATTTCGACAGAAAAAAAGCGGAATTTAAAAATATATTTACCATTAAGCCGGGATTTAAGGTTA
>CAZVYR010000402.1:0-3475 GCA_964631555.1 uncultured Leptospirales bacterium | reverse complement strand
CATGGCGACCACAGGGTGGTAATGGCCCTTTCAGTTGCGGGCCTTATGGCAGAAGGAGAGACAGTGATCGATACAGCAGAAGCAGTATCAGTAACATTCCCGGAGTTTTTTAATTTAATGAAGTCAGTAAATGCGGATATAACAAAAATTGAGGAGCAATAAATGGTAAGAGGAATAAGAGGAGCGACTACTGTAGAGTCGAATACCAGGGAAGAAATATTAAATAAGACCAGGGAACTCCTTGAAAAGATAGTCGCCAGGAACAATATAAAACAGGAAGATATAGCTTCCGTAATATTTTCAGTCACAGACGAAATTGACGCTGAATTCCCTGCAGTCGCGGCACGCCGGATAGGCTGGCTGTACACTCCGCTTTTCTGCACAAGGGAAATACCTGTAAAAGGCAGCCTTGGTAAATGCATCAGGGTGCTTCTTCACGTTAATTCCGACAAAGACCAGAAAGATATCATTCATATTTTCCTTTACGATGCCGTAAAGCTCAGGCCCGACCTGGAAAGCGAAGATAAGGATAAATATTATTCATCATGAAACTTATCCGCAGTAGGCTGCTTCTCTGATGCCTGGTAAAGAAGCCGTGAATATTAAACCATACAGGATACTCATCATACGTTTCAGCTCTATAGGGGATATCGTTCTCACCACTCCCCTGGTACGAGCATTAAAGAATATGCACAGCAATACTGTCATTGATTATCTTACCCTTGCAGATTACAGTATCCTGCTCAGGGATAATCCTGTTATTGACAACCTGTATGCCATAGAAAGAGACAAAGGCCTGATGAGTTCCGTGAAATATGCGCTTTCCCTGAATAAGAACAGGTACGATTATATTCTTGACCTTCATCACAGCACAAGAAGCCTGGTCTTCCGCTCCCTTGTCAGGGCGAAGAAGAAAACCGTGCTAAAGAAGAACTATATTAAAAGATTCCTGCTGATATCGTTCAGGCTCAATCTCTATAAAAAGCCCTTCACAGTCGTTAAGAGATATTTCGATTCTGCAAAGTATTTAGGCATAAACGACTATCCCGGAGCAGAAATATGGATCACGTCAGAGAGCCTGCAAAGCGCGCTTTCAAATATAAACAGGGCCGGGGGCACTGAATATAAATTACGGTCAGGTATTAAGAATAAGCAGGTAAGAATTGAGAGAGGAATAATCAAGGGTGCAGGGAAGGCGGTCGCCTTAATGCCCTTTGCCAAATGGAAGACCAAGGAATGGGGAGACGAGAGATTCATTGCTCTCGGAAGAAAGCTGGTGTCGGAGAATAATGTCCTTGTGCAGATAATAGGCGGGCCCGGCGATATACCCAGGGCTGAGAGAATCGCGGCAGGTATCGGCAAAGGCTCGGTCTCCCTTGCTGGGAAACTCGGCCTTATGGAAACAGCTCTTGTCCTTTCCGCATCGGACTGCCTTGTCACAAACGATACAGGCGTGATGCACATAGGCGGTGCTGTGTCAATCCCTGTCATTGCTGTTTTCGGCTCAACTACAGAGGAACTCGGCTTCTTCCCATATAACACAAAGGGAGAGGTCATCCAGGCAGCGGCAGACTGCCGTCCATGTACTGCAAAGGGATTGACACAATGCCCTAAGAAGCATTTCAAATGCATGAACAACATAACAACAGACATGGTTTATTCCTGCGTAATAAACCTGCTCTGATTTCTTTTTATACTGAAGATAAGTTGATTTAAGGATAAAGCAGTTTAACAGACGATTCATCTTGACTGACTTATTCTGCTAACATTGTCATGATTATCGATAAAGTGATCTGATTTTAATAAATTTCGCGCCGCAAAATAGCCACTCCTGGCTATGCGGCTTGCGGCAGCCTCCTGCTGCCTTGAAATTTATTAAAATCAGATCACTTTATCGATCCAGCGATAAGTTTAAAAATTAAAAGTCAGTCAAGATGAATCGTCTGTTAAATTCAATAATCATTTATAATATATTATTTATTTAATTCACTTAAATCCCGGAGTTTGATAATGATCTATGGACTGATAATATTCACAGGCTCAATAATTGCCAGGATCACAGGCCTGTTTAACAGGAAAACAGCAAAGTTCTTTAAGCTAAGGCAGGGTGAGATCAAGAGAATTTCCGATTTCTTTCTCAGCAGGGGTAACAGCAACGAAAAAGTAATCTGGTTTCATGCTGCTTCCGCAGGTGAGTTCGAGCAGGCTAAGCCTGTGCTGGAATATCTCAAAAAAAAGCATACTGACATACTTATAACAGCCAGCTTTTTTTCGCCTTCAGGCTATGATTCAGCTTTGAAATATAATGATATAGATTTTTGTTTTAACCTGCCCCTTGATTATAAAAAGAACGTCAGGAAAATACTCAACTGCATCAATCCCGATATTATTATTTTTTCCAAGTACGATGTATGGAGGAACCTGACTATTGAGGCGAACAAAAGAGGAGTGAAGCTTGTCTTAATAAGCGCGACGCTCCCAGGCAAATCCCGGAGATACAAATTCCCTGCCAGGTATTTTTTTTCAGGAGCGTATACTTCGCTTGAAAGGATATACGCGATCTCCGAAGAGGACGCGCAAAGGTTCAAGAGGATCAGTAAGAATAATAATATCCTGGTATCGGGTGATACAAGATTTGACAGGGTAAAGACTGTGGTCGAAAGGTCAGGTCAGAATGCCGCTGTTCTGTCAAAGGAAAATGGCTCACTTTATTTTGTAGCAGGAAGTACTTATAAAATATCCGAAAAATTGCTTTTAAGTACTTTAAAAAGATTGTATAGTATGGATGAAATACGCGGATTGCTGAAGATGATACTCGTTCCTCATGAGATCAATGGAAACAATATAAACAGGTTAAAGGAGATGATCAGGTCTTATGGTTTTATGCCTATACTCTTTAGTGAATCCAGTGTTCCTGTTCCGGTTCCTGATAAGTCAATACTCGTGGTGGATAAATTCGGTCTTCTTGCTCTGTTATATAAAGAAGCTGAAATTGTTTTTATAGGCGGGTCGTTTAAAGGAAGTGTGCACAGCGTACTGGAGCCTGCCGTATTCGGCAGGCCCATAATAACAGGGCCGTACATAGATAATTCTTATGAAGCAATAAAGATGAGCGAGTCAGGCGGCCTCGCTGTATGCAGCAACAGGGAAGAGCTTTTTAATGTATTATTAAGATTTTGCAGTGATCCGGAATACAGGAAAGCGGCGGCAGATAAGTCGAAGAATTACTTTGAAAGTAATTCCGGGGCTGCTGAATATATAGTGAAGGATATTGACAGGCTGCTTATTGATCCTGACTGAATTTTTGCTAATACTGTTAAGGTTATCGATAAAATCAGATCATTTTATCGATTCAATATCAACTTTTATAACAAAAAATCAGTCAGGATGAGTTTCTTATCTTACAGGCATATAAATATTATATTCATAAACAGGTAACAGGCGGGAAACGGATAATGCCTCAGTTTTTTATAAA
>CAZVYR010000401.1:0-3488 GCA_964631555.1 uncultured Leptospirales bacterium | reverse complement strand
GGGTTGGACAAACTGCACTCCCTGATAACGGAGACTGTGAATGAAATTATTGATAACCTTTGTGCTGATTATCATATTGATAAAGATAAGATATACCAGGCCGTCTTTTGCGGCAACAGCACCATGCAGCATTTGTTCTTAAAGATCAACCCGGAATATTTAGGGAAAATTCCTTTTTCCAGCACCACTCATCAGCAGTTGTCTGCTAAAGCTTCGGAACTAAATATAAATATAAATCCCAACGGCCGGGTTACCTTCCTGCCGTTGTTAGGCGGCTTTGTGGGAGCAGATACAACAGCAGTCTTAATGTCCATGCCTAATGATAATAAAAACAGATTAGTCATTGACCTGGGCACCAATGGAGAGATCGCAGTCGGGAATGGCAGCTCCTATAAAGTTGCGTCAACTGCATGCGGCCCGGCACTGGAAGGCGCGGGATTGGAGCATGGCATGCGCGGTACAACAGGGGCTATAGAGCGGTTTAATATAACAGACGGCACTGTGTCTTATCAAGTCATAGGGGATGTTAAACCGCAGGGAATTTGCGGCTCAGGTATCATTGACATTGTCAGTGAACTCTACGCAAATGATATTATTAATAACAAGGGAGCTTTATGTAATCCCGATGAAATATCGAATCCCGGGCTTTCAAAAAGAATTATACCATGGGAAAAAACCAAAGCCTTTATAATATGTTACGAGAATGAAACCGAAACAGGCAAACCGATCCTGCTAACTCAACTCGATATCAGAAAAGTACAGTTAGCGAAGGGCGCCATCAGCACAGGATGCCACATGCTCATTGAATACAGCGGGCTTACTCTTGAAGAGATCGATGAAATCCTGATTGCCGGCGCTTTCGGAAATTATATCGATATTCAAAAAGCCCAGTTCATCGGAATGGTACCATATCATGCTGATGTCCCTGCGCGCTCAATTGGAAACGCGGCAGGTACCGGCTGCCAGATGCACCTGCTGTCCCGTGAAAAACAGGGATTCTGCCACGAAATAGCGAAAAATGCCATGCATATCGAATTAGCTTCTGATCCTGAGTTCTCAACGAAATACGTGATGAATACATATTTCAATTCATCCGAAGCAGAAGATTAAGATTAAGAATAAGAATAAGTTTTAAGAGACTGCTATGTTTCATAACCTGTTTTTTTGTCAAGACGCAAGATTTTGCGTCTCTACGTTTATTTAATATAAGATATGTTTTTTCACCGATCCACTCCGTTTCAGGTTCGTCTTATATCCGGTCCCTGAGCGGCAGCCGAAGGGTCCCCTCCGTTTCAAAGTCGTATCAAGTCCGCTCTTTATTCGCATCCGCTCCGTTTCATAATGCAGATTATTCCAGCATTAAACCGTATTCAAAATCATTCGCGGTTCATATTGAGGATATAAACTGTTCCAATTCTTCTATATTGGAACAAGGAAAAACAGCAGTACAATTTGCCTGGTATTTTCTTATGATGCAGTCATCCTTTTCCCAGAGATTTGTACTCAATGGATTAAGCCAGTATAATGCCGCAGCCTTTTCCCTGATTTGAGCAAGAATTTCGTTGCCGTCGAGTTTGTTGCGATTGTTTTTAGCATCTCCTGAAATCAGCACAGTTGTTTTTTTAGTAATACAGGGCAGGTAGTTATCCGCGAATTGCTGCAAAATATTGCCGTAATGAGAATAGCTGGTAAGGTTATATCCCCTGACCGTGCCAATGCTTCGAAGAGCATTGTTCCAGTCATGCCCTTTAAAAAAATCAGTTACTTCCATCAACAGATCTACAAAAATAAAAGAACGAATGTTGGTATAACGCTTTTGAATACTATAGACAAACATCAGCATAAAGTATATGAACTTGCTCACTGAATTGGACATATCGCAAAGGAGCCATAAGTCAGGCCTGGAAGGTTTTCTCTGCATCTTAATGAGGTTAAGCGGTATCCCGCCCGTTTTCAGGGAATGTCTGATAGTCCTCGGTAAATTAATCGTCCCTCTCCGGCCGGCCTTGCGGCGCCTTCCTTTCCGGATAGCCAGTTTCCTGCCTATTCTTTGAATTTCCTGAGACATTTGATTTAACCGGGAATCGTCGCTGTCCACAAACGAAACCCTTCGCGGATTAAGCTTTTTCATCTTTTGCATCAAATAATCCAGGCTCATGTTCCGTTTTAATTGCCGCTCAATTTCATCTTCAAGAAGATGGTTCCATTTCTCCATGACTCCCCGGGCAGCGAGATAGTCAGCTTCAGAAAGTTTGCCATTATTGTAAGATTCATCAATGATGCCTTTTACTTCAGCCCAGCCGCTTTGTAAGTGAAATATTTCAAGTGCCTTTTCCCTGTCTTCAACCTGCAGTTCAAGAATAAGATCCAGTCCTTTGACTGCTGCATAAATAAGTTCGCTTTTATTATTAAGCACAGCCTCCAGCAGCAGTTCCAGGGGAACTGTTTTGCCTGTGCTGCCTCCCCGGGCTGCTTCTGCGGCTGAATTATTTCCGCTGCTCAGAATGCCGAGACGGTCTGCCGATATTTCAAAGTCAGGCCCGAAATATAGTTCAATAAGCCATAACACATAATCAGCTCCCCATGGTGTTTTAATCATCGTAGTGTTAAGCACATTATAGAAAGTATATTTATTGATCTTATCACTAGCTGCAAGCTTAAGCAGATTTATACAATCAGATATTTCCTGTGAGCTAACGCTGATACCCGATCTCCTCAGCAACCCGGCAATACTAAGAATGAAGTATTCCATCAAACCAGTCCTTTTGACATGTCTTTTCCAGGACATACCTGCAGTCTTCCCGGTACTTTAAGAGAATGTTGAGTGTTGCGGCAACAATATCAGCGGATAATCCAGTAAGCTCCCTGTGCTCCAGGATATTTACCCAGTCGATAACCTCGCTGATACTGGGGTGTTTTTTTAGCTTTTCCAGTCTTAATTTGCGAATAAAAGTAACAGCCTGCTTCCCGAGCTTTCCTTTCAGCATGGGAAAGTGGATCCTGAGTATTTCGAGTTCCCTTTGTTCATTAGGATAATCCAGGTATAAATAGATGCACCTTCTGCGCAAGGCCTGGCTAAGGTTCCGTGCACCGTTGCTTGTCAGAAGAACAGAGGGTATGCTTGCAGCGGAAATTGTTCCGATTTCCGGAATTGATATCTGCCAGTCGGAAAGAATCTCCAGCAGAAAGCTCTCGAATTCTTCATCGCTTTTGTCTATCTCGTCAATTAAAAGAACAGAAGGAGTTACATTTCCGATCGCCTTTAGTAAAGGCCTCTTCAGCAGGAATTCTTCGGAATAAATACTGCTGTTCGTATCAGACCAATCCTCGGTGCCCTGGCCTCTGGCTTGTATGTACAGCAACTGTCTCTGGTAATTCCACTCATAGAGAGCTTTACTCTCGTCAATGCCTTCATAGCACTGGAGAGGTATCAGTTGTCTATTCATGTGCGGGCTCCAGGCTTTGGGGAGCTCTGTTTTTCGTGCGCG
>CAZVYR010000400.1:0-3548 GCA_964631555.1 uncultured Leptospirales bacterium | reverse complement strand
CGTCCCACCTGCAAAACAGCATTGAATCAGTTTTAGGTCGTTTCCACTCCGTTTCATAACCACATCCGCTCCGTCTCAAAGTCGCTTCCCCTCCGTTTCGAAATCGTATTAAAAGGAATTCGGAATAAATGTCTGTTTTATGACAAAAAACAATTAGTTCTATTAAAATAATAATAAACACAATAATAAACATCAAAAAAAACAAGTAAACAAAAATGTTTGAATTTAGACATAACTGTCTTAAAAAATAAAAACAAACACAAGAAAAGTTGTTGCTGATTTGCTTTGTAAAATACAGAATCAATACTTGGTGTTTGTAGATTAACTCCGGAGGAGTCAAATATGAGCAGATTAAAAAAAGTACAGGAATTTATAGAATATGACCTGGCACATAACCTGATAATCGAACCTGCCGACAGGTATGATTCAGTCAGGGAAAGACTCTTTGATGTAATAAATACGCATAAACCCGGGGTAATTGTAAAGGCCGGGCTCGGCAGCGGAACCTTATTGCTCGATATTTTCAAGGAAGTCAAGGCCACTATCATTGTTGTAGAACCGTCATTTGCTGCCATAACGGACTTTCTGAAGAAATACGATAAGGATTATGATCTGAAAAACATCAGGTTCATAAACGGGGAATTCAGCGATTTTCCGATTGACTATTTTGCCTGCGATCTTTTGATATGCGTAGACTACCTGGACTTCTTTGATTCGGGCATGTCGATAAATGAATTCAGAAGAGCCCTGAAGTTCGATGGAGTGTTCTTTTTTTCCAGCGTTGTTCTGGATAACGATGATATTGACGGAATATACGATGAGTTTATTAAGATGATCTTTCCATTACATAACGATTATTACCTGGCTAAGGATATCACCACATTCCTTGAGCTCAAGGAATTTTCCCTGGTCAAGAACATGATACTGAAATTTAAAATAAACCTCCGGGAAAAAATCGATCATTACAGCAAAGCCCTCGGCACAATCCCCGGGGAAAAACCTGCTGAGTTTATCATGTCCAACAAAGACATCTTCCGGAAACTCTTAAACCTTGATGACGATCTGAATATACTTGAGCGTTATTATCTCGGAGTCTATACAAGACAAAAGTCCGATTACGCATAATATTATTTATAATTATTAAAATAAAAATATAATATAGTTAAACAGCCAGTTCTGGCTGGTAAGCTTTTTAAACATGCAGTAATAAAATAATAACAGATTTCCCTGCCGTTGAACAGACAATCCTGTCATCGCTGCCCTGAAAATCAAAAATATTTTATCACTGCACGAATAATAATGTGAACACAAATTGAGAAAACCAATGAAACTTTACGAACTATTCATAGGATTCAGATACCTTAAGGCAAAAAAAAGCCAGGGTATAATCTCGTTCAATACAATCTTATCTATTACAATAGTAAGCCTGGGAGTTTTCATACTTATAATAGTCATTTCCGTTATGAACGGATTCCAGAGCGAAATAAAAGACAAAATACTCGACGTCGATTCCCATATCTCGCTGATCCAGTACTCTATAAACAGAAATAAACAAATTAAAAATTATCAAAAGCTAAGCGACGAAATCCGGTCTATTAAAGGAATAAAATCCGTCGATCCCTACATAGAAGGACAGGCATTATTCAGGTTCAAACAAAACCTGTCACCTGTAGCTGTCAAAGGAATGGGCAGCAAAGAATTCATGCCCGAAAACGTACGTAAATTCATTACGGAAGGGGAGAAAAAATATTCGGGTGGAAATGAAGCATATATAGGCTCCGAGATGGCACTCAACTACAATATCCATATAGGCGACAAGATCGAGCTGTTCGTGCCAAGAGGAAAACTCACTGCTTCCACAGGCATACAGCCCTCCAAAGCCGTGTTTAAAGTAATCGGATATTTCAAAACCCATTACTATGAATTCGATACAAGCCTCATTGTAATGTCCCTCAAATCGGCACAAAGACTATACGATATTGGCGACACGGTTTCAGGAATAGGCGTAAAAATATTTGATATATATAAAATGGATAAAATCGCCAAACTAATGGCTGAAAAAACGGATTACGAATACCAGACCAGAACAGCAGAAGAAAAAAACAGGAATTTTTTCTATGCCCTTAACCTTGAAAAAACCATCATGACCATTATTCTTTTCCTTGTGATCATCTCAGCCCTGTTCACCATAATGGGAACCCTTGTTATGGTAGTCTCTGAGAAAAGGCGCTCCATAGGTATTTTAAAATCCATAGGTGCGAAGCCAGCGTCCATAATGACCATATTTGTTCTGGAAGGATTCCTGATAGGACTCGTAGGCTCAGTTATCGGAGTAGTACTTGGCCTTGCTGCTTCCCTTAACCTGGAGTCCATAATAGGATTTCTGGAAAGCGTGATAAACAAAATAACCGGGCTGTATCACGTGTTGTTTAATCTCGGCCCTTTTGAGCCTATCTCTCTTGTGCCCAGTCACGTATATTATCTTGATTCCATACCTACAGAGATAAGCCCGGAATTCATTGTCACAATCACTATCATCACCGTATTTCTTTCCACTGTAGCCGCTATTTTCCCTTCATGGCACGCGTCGCGCCTGCGGCCAATAGAAACGATCAGATATGAATAATATGAAAATGAACGGAGCTGACCAATGCCCAATCCCGCAATTGAAGTAGAAAATCTCGATAAAATATACGGCCACGGAAGAAACCGGCTGAATGTCCTTAAAAAGATATCCCTTAATATAAACCATGGCGAGGTAGTTTCCATAATGGGCCCCTCAGGCGCGGGCAAATCAACACTCCTGAATATGATAGGCTGCCTTGACGGCTTTCAACACGGCACAGTGAATGTACTCGGAAAGAATATTTCAAATCTGACAGTTGAAGACCTTGCTGATTTCAGAAACAATAATATAGGCTTTATATTCCAGCTCCATAACCTGTTAAGCGAATTCACAGCCCTTGAAAATGTGATGATACCCCTGCTAATCAAAAGAACCAGGACAAAAACAGCCAGGCAAAAAGCGCTCGATATAATAGAACGCTTTAACCTGCTCGACAGGGTAAATCACAAACCCCCGGAATTATCCGGAGGCGAATGCCAGCGAATAGCCGTAGCAAGAGCAATGGCAGGTGAACCCGGCATAATATTAGCGGACGAGCCCACAGGCAACCTTGACACCAGCAACTCGAATCAGCTTATCGACATTTTGCTCCAACTCGTTAAAGAGAAGAACAAGACAATCATAATAGTAACACACGATGAATCCCTTGCATTGAAAACCGACAGAACTATCACACTCGTGGACGGAACCATCAAAAGCGACTTCACGAATATCATTTAAAATTATGTGTATATTTAAATAATAATTTGAATATTGCAGCAAATCTGCTATAATTCTTCAGGGAAAAGAATATGACAGATCAGATTCGAACCATAACAGATGATGCAACACACGAAAAGATATTTAATAAATATTTTCAGAATACCAATGTATTTTTAAAAACAAAAAGCGGCGATTTAAAAATACAATTTGTAGGCTACAT
>CAZVYR010000399.1:0-3558 GCA_964631555.1 uncultured Leptospirales bacterium | reverse complement strand
TTTCTTTAATTCCCTTGCTTACCTTTACTACTGGCATCGGGCAGGGAAGCCCTTTAAGGTCCATGACCTTTTCAATTTTAATCTCTTCACTCATTAGAAGACTCCTTAAATTTGGTTATTTTGCTAAATAAAAAGCTGAATTTTACTGTTCTGAGCCTCTTCCAGGAATTTGGCAACTCCGCAAAAGGTAAGGTTAGGATAATCGATCATCTCCTCTCTCTTGAATCCCATAAGGTCCATTGACATCTCACATACAAAAATCCTTACACCAAGCTCTTCAGCAAGCTCGAGCATCTGCTCAATAGAAGCTACATTTTTTTTCTTCATGAGAGACTTCATCATGGCAGTACCCATGCCGCCCATGTTCATCTTGGACAATTTCACTTCACTTGTCCCTTTGGGCAGCATTGCGCCGAACATTTTTCCCATAAAATCTTTACCCTTGCCCTTCTTTTTCTTGTCCCTGAGCACAGGTGTTCCCCAGAAAGTGAAAAACATAACCACGTCCATTCCCATGGCGACAGCGCCTGTTCCGATAACCAGAGAAGCAAGTATCTTATCCATATCACCGCTGAACACGATCATGGAAATCTTATTTTCGGGTGCGGAACCTGATACGGATTCCATTTGCTTTTTTAATTCATCCACCTGTTTTTGAACAGCAGCTATTGAAATTGTATTGTTTGATTCATTTGCACTCATTATATATTTACTCTCCTTATTTACTTATTTTCTATCCTGATTATTTATTATATATTACATATTTTCTAATCTTAAATGTTATTTTAATGACCCTTTTTAATCTGACTTATCACACGAATGTATCCTTCACCGCTTCCATCGCGGATCTGAGCAATTCAAGATAAGTCAGTACATTCTTTTTCTCTTCATCCGAAAGCTGCACGAGTATTTTACGGTGTATATCCTGATGAAAAGCATCGATCTCCTTTAGCTTTGCTTTCCCGGTCTGTGTAAGACTTATAAGCTTGATCCTGGCGTCTTTAGGATCATCAATAGAATGAATAAATCCTTTCTCTTCCAGATGATTAACAAGCTTTGACGCACGGCTTTTGGCAACATCCATACCTACTGCAATGCTTTTAACTGTTAAATATCTTCCTTCATTAAAAAGCATCAAACATTTTATCTCAGCATAAGGAAGAAAAAACTTCTGGGATTCAAATAACTTCCTGTCATCACAACATTTGCTTATTTGCTGGATCAAATCCTGCAGTCTGGCTGTCTGGAATGCTAAAAAATCAGTTATATTATGTGCTAAATTATCGTTCATACTATTAACAATATAGAGAGTAAAGCTTACAGTGTCAAATAAAATTATTATAAAAAGCTTTGATTTTCCATAAATATGCAATATTTTTTTATTTTTATATATACTATTTATGTTAATAGTGTTTACTAACCAATAACATAACAAGGGGTATAGATATAACTACCATCTTCCGTTGTAAAATGGGAGAGAATTGCCGCGCGAAAGCGCCGGCCGGGTGAGAACATCAATTGAAAAACTTATAAAAATTTATAGGAAGCATGGATAGCTTTCGCCTGTATAAACAGTCAAGCCGGCAAAAGCCTTAATTTCCATGATCCGTATGGAGAAATAAAGACTAACATGATGCGGGATAAGGAATGCTTTATAAAAATAGAGGTGTATTAATGATGAACTCCGGCCCCTGGAATCACCCCGGAATATTCCAGTAGAAAACAGTACCCAGGGCAGCTATTGTCAGCGTTTGAGCATAATTCTCGCGTCAGCAATGACGCATTCATCCTTTGAACAAATCACAGGATTCAGGTCAATGGACTCGATATTGTCCTCTAACTGCATTATCAATGCGGAAAAATTTATTATCATATCAGTTAAAGCGCTTATATTGACGGGGTCAGACCCGCGGTAACCTTTAATTATATTACGACCTTTAAGGGAATCGATCATGGAAATCACGTCAGTCTTTTCAAGAGGCGCCATTCTCATAGTAACATCGCTGTAAATCTCAACCCCGGTACCCCCGATACCCAGCAACACAACTGGGCCGAACTGGTAATCCACTTTTGCTCCTATAATAAGCTCATGCCCGCTTACCATTTCCTCCAGAAGAACACCTTCAAACCCGTCCAGTTTGCTCAGGTAATGATATGCTTTCTTCAGCTCTTCATTACTTCCGATCCCTACAATAACACCGCCCACATCCGACTTATGTATCACAACGGAAGAGACTATCTTGGCTACTAATGGATATTTTATCTCTTTAGCAGATTCAATCGCTTCATTCTGTGTTCTGGCCCATTTATACAGGGGAACCTTGAGGCCCGCAGTATTAAACAGTCTCTTGGCTTCAGGTTCAGGTATCCACCCGGCATTCTTATAATTGCGTACTATCTCATCTATTTCTCTGTTCAGCATTTTTCATCCCTCTGAAGGGCCTTTGCCATGAGCACTGCCCCATCTACTGATGACGAAACAGGTACCCGGTTCAATTCAAATCCTTCAATAAGCATACGATATTTTTCCTCATTCGGGACATAAGCGATCAACGGCTTGTCTTCACTCTGGCAGATATTGCTGAGCCTGGCACCGAGTTCCACAGTGATACCGGGCGAATACGGAAGAATCAGTATAAGAATGCAGTCCACTTCATCCGATTTCACCAGTGCATTAGCGGCTGCCAGAAAATCTTCATCCACAGCGCTTCCGGTAAGGTCAATGGGATTTCGCGTGGATGCTATTGACTGAATGCTGGATGAAAAATTATCCTTCATTGCCTGCCTTACAGAATCAGAGAGAGCCGGTACATTCAGGCCATATTCCGAGGCCTTATCAACAGCCAGAACACCATGCCCCCCGCTGACTGTTATGATACCAAGTCTGCCCTGTATACACTTATCATAACTGCTTAATGCCTCGCAATATGATGATAATTCCATCTCGTTCTCCGCTACGAGTATGCCGTACTGCCGCATAACTTCTGAGAATACCCTGTAATCACCTGCCATTGAAGCAGTATGACTCGCAACGGTGTGCGATCCTTCTTCGCTCCTGCCGCCCTTTATCACAATAACCGGCTTGGGGCATTCTTTTGCAGCAATGACAAATCTCCGGCCTTCGCTCTTTTCAAATCCTTCAATGTAAAAAATTATTACTTTGGTCTGAGGGTCATTTGCAAGATAATTCAGAAGATCGATCTCTCTTATGAGAGCCTTATTCCCTATACTCACAGCCACAGATATGCCGATTCCCTGGCCGACAAACTTGACCATTTGGTCCACCATTACTCCCCCGCTCTGGCTTATAAAAGCCACATTCCCGGACTTAGGCTGTATCAGGCGCTCGGCAGGAAGGAATAATGTATCGATCTTCGAAGGAGCGAATATACCAAGACAGTTAGGGCCGATAAAAGGGAAATCAGCCTCCCTTGCCATACTGACCATGCGCTCCTGCAGATCATCTTTCCCGCTTTCAGAAAATCCGCCCGATATAATCACTGCCCCGCCCACCTTATTCTTAATGCAACTTTCCAGAATATCAGGCACAAAATCAGC
>CAZVYR010000398.1:0-3565 GCA_964631555.1 uncultured Leptospirales bacterium | reverse complement strand
GTAGCCTCTGTGTAAGGACTGGAGTAAGGGTCAATCAACAATACATGGCGTCCTTCGCGGGGTGCGCCGCTTTCTTCAACAACGGTAAACGGCCTGCTTGTCAGGCGGTTCAGGAATTCTTCCGCGTTTGCCATTGTTGCGGAACTTGCTATAAAACGCGGCCCGGGGGAACTGCACAGACGCAATAATCTGCGCAGAACCAGCGCAACGTGGGATCCGAATATGCCCCTGTAAGTATGGGCTTCGTCAATTACAATATACCTGAGGTTTTTGAAAAAATCCATCCAGCCTTCGGGGAATGCAAGAAAGCCGTAGTGCAGCATATCGGGATTACTGATAATGATTCTGGGAGGATTTCGTTTGATCTTAGCACGCGCAGACGCTGGTGTATCGCCGTCGTAAATAGCGGCATTTAGGTCTTCAAGTCCGGGATTCCGGAACCATTCCTGCAATGTTTTTAGCTGATCCTGGGCAAGAGCTTTTAGTGGAAATAAATACAGTGCATGAGATTCAGGGTCGGAGATCAGGGATTCAGTAACTGCAAGATTATAGATCAGGGTCTTGCCTGAGGCAGTTGGAGTTGTGATGCCTGTGTTCAGTCCCTTATTTAATAATTTTATTGCGTTTGCCTGGTGGGAATACAATTTATCAATGCCAGTTTGTTTCAAAGCCTTACGGAGCGGGCCGGAGATAAAATCCGGTGAACTCCAGGAGGGCTTTACATCAGGCAAGTAACGATAATGTACTATCCGGCCTGAGAATTCCGGATCAAGGCGAAGATGATCGACTAAATGATTTAATCCGGGTGTTGATTTGTAATATTGTGTTGCCATTTAAATATCTTCGTGACAGGTAAATTCCGGTTATGAATAACTCTTAATGTGCGTGAGAATTTTATATTGGAATTAATTTTTGTCTCAGCAAATATATGATCATTGACCGGGAATTACATTTTATTGCTGGATAAATAATTTGATCACTCAGGCGGAGCAACACCAATTTTAATAAGTACATTCTTTATATATTCCATGCCATCAGGTTTATAACCCGGCGGTATCCAAGGCATTTCTTTTAAAGTATTCAGGATTTCGCGCAATTGGTCATGGGGAATAGCTATAATCTGATTGCCCTGAGGGAATAATTTCCGTCTTTTCATGCCATGCCCGAGCCCGGCTACAATATAGTTAAGCTCGCCTGAAAGATACGGGTACACCATTAACCAGGCACATCCTATTACTGGAGAAGACTTGCTGGTCCAGAATTTTCCGGTTTTGTAACTTGTTGCTCTAAGCAATATCTCCGTCTGATCCGTATTAGCGGTAAGAATAACAAGGTCTGGATCGAGATCAAGCTTATTTAATGGTGAAAAGAGAACATATCTTACAACTTTTCCGGCAATCCTGGGAAGATCATGATATATTCTGTTTGCTGAACGAGGTTCCTGGAATATTTTTAATTCTGTTCCAAATTCACCATTTATGAAAGGCTCCGGGGCATCAGACTGGCCAAGGACATAAGTTCCTGCTTCGCAGGCATGATCTTCAACGCCGGCATAGAATGCATTTCCATCCTGTGCATGCTTTAACATTTCACAGAATGCCAGTTTTTTCCCCAATTTATCATAAGAGTCTGGAATTTTAGACAGAAATTTAACTCCTACAGGTTGTATTTCGAATTTGAATTGATCAAAAATTTCTAAATCTTCTTTTGATAAAGACATGATATTATCTCCTGTTTTCGAACCATAGTCTTAGTTAATTGTAATAGGAAATGTATTATTAAAGAGTCAAATACTTGCCTTTTAATTAAAGGTAATATAAACACGTTATGGAATAATTCGATAAGGATTAGACCACTTTATCATATTACAGTGTATTTTTAATAAAAACAAGTCAAGTTGATTATATGATATTACATTAATACTTAATTTTATTCATAGGCAGGCGATGCGATTGTTAAAGCAAGCCTCGAGTATATTTCCACCCGCTTACGTCATTAACGCTAGCGGGTGGATTTTGTCTTAGTACTGTCTAATTGATCAACAATCTATCAATAGATGGATTTTTGATAGTAATCTTAAGTTATTTTATCAATAAGATGCGTGTTAATAAAGATGACGACATGGCCATACGCCTTGTTTTACTATCTTTCCATCGATCTGCTGGTCAATGCGCACTGCATCAACTCCCTCAATATCGCCTTTTCCGTATGTAATGGGAGTACTGCTAAGTCCGCCTGTATCCAGGTTCTTTATTTGATAAAAACCATTCTCAAGTACAAATGCCGGGGTAAGCTCTTTCAAAGGCTTTTTTAAAAGTGAAAGTCTTAATGCCTCAACCTGTATCATTGCCTCGAGCATTCCGCCTACATATTGTATGTGTGTTATACGATCACTTTCGCTTTTACTTTCCTGTAATTTATTTATGAATTTTATCCCCGGGTTATCGGTTTCATAGAAGGGCGGGAATCCTCCGGCAACTACGAATCCATCTCCAAGTTTACCCATTGCAGGCGTGAAAACAGGCAGGTGGCTTGGTGTACCACATGCAAATGTAATTTTATAATCAAGAAAAGGTCCCATACCCAGTCTTACCATTTCCTTTACTGTAGGCTGAGAACCGGGATTGATCATCACACCCAAAGCCAGATCGACTTTGTTCTTTTTTAACCATAATAGTTGTGTTGTCGGCGGTGATGTGGGTACAAGAGGAACAAACTGCGCACCTATGAAATCATATCCGTTTTTTTTAAGATAGTTCTTCATTTCAGGTACATCGATTGATTTACCCATAGCGTTATCCGCTGTCAGAAAGGCTACTCTCGGCTTTCTTTTTTCTTTCCATTTTTCCAAAAACCAGTCTGCAACTGCTGCAAGGTCGTCAGTATAAATCGGATAATAACTGAAAACCGACTCTGGAGGTTTAAGCAGATAAGGACCGGTTGCCATGCTTACCGCTCCCATCTGATCGGCCCAAAGTTTGTCTTTTAAAGCAAGTGCCTGAGGTGAACCTGAACATCTGAAGACCAGCATTCCTTTACCTTTAAGCTCTTCATATATGGAAAGAGCTTTTGGCGGCTGCAGTTCGTCATCTCTCCAGAGTACTTCAAGTGTAATGTCCTTAGGGAATGTAACATCTCTCCAAGGAGCCAGGTGTTTTGTTTCATTCACATATTGAACATAGTCTTCATAAGCTGCCAGGACAGCTTTTGTATCCTCTGCATATGCTCCCGTTAATGCCATTGTACCGCCGACATATGCTATTTTCCCTGAATCCTTTTTGCAGAAGATATTTAATGTCGCAAACATAATTATCAAAACCATAAATATCAGTGTATTTTTTCTCATTTTTTCCTCCTTTTATTTTATAATATAATAATATTAAAATTCATCACCTCCTTTTATTTCGAAATAGCTGTTCTTTCACAGACTCCGGATAAGGAAATTTATAATCTTTTTCAAACATTTGAAGTATATTATCAGGAACAGGATTTTTAATCTCCCAATCGTTTAATTTCCCGCACCTTTTGCAGGAAGCCTGCGGATTTCGCAGGAAGCCTGCGGATT
>CAZVYR010000397.1:0-3581 GCA_964631555.1 uncultured Leptospirales bacterium | reverse complement strand
ATGAGCAGACCGGCTATGACAGGATGTATTTGAACAAAGTATATGTCGGTCACTGAAAATACAGTAGTCATAAAAAATGCGCCTATAATAGGGCCCAATATAGTACCTGTACCCCCTATAACGCACATAAGGATAGGGTATAGTGTCCAATCTAGCTTTAATACGGAATCCGGATTTATATGAAAAAGGTAAATTCCGTAAAGGCTGCCGCATATTCCTGCAAGAAAAGCGCCGATAGCGAATGCCATGACCTTGAATTTAAGGACATTAATCCCGTGCGCCGCAGCCGAAGTCTCATCTTCCCTGATAGCCCTCAGAGCAAGTCCGGTTTTAGATCTGATCATGAAATATACTACCGCAGTCGCAAAAACTGCAAGCAATAAACCTGTCCAGTAATATGGTTTTATGGAGGAATATATCGTAGACGGCAGATGTAATCCGTCCGACGCGCCTGTAAAACTGCCTCCCTTAACAAAGACCACTTTTATAATTTCTCCTACTCCCAGAGTGCCCAGTGCAAAATAATCGCCTCTTAGTCTCGATAATAACGGTATTCCGATTATTATTGCAAGGATGACAGGCACAAGACCACTTAGAATCATTGTCACAGGATCAAAAAAGTAACCAGTTTTTGTGATATCATGCAGCCATATCAAGGCAGTCGTGTAAGCTCCCAGGCCAAAAAAAGCATGCTGTCCGAGGCTAACCTGGCCTGTGTAACCTGCCACAAGATTCCATGCCTGGGTTATAACGATGTAACAGAAAGATAAAAATAAACTATAGACAAGAAAAGATTTCTCCGCATCAACGATTAGAGGTACAAGTGCAAAAATTAGTGCGATTAAAACAGCAAGCAGGATAAATCTTATTTTTTTCATATATTATGCCTTTTTTACAGACCTGACTAAAAGACCTTCCGGCCTGAACATCAAGACTATCAGGAACACTGCATAGGAAATGGCATCCGACCATCCGCCGCCGATAAAAAAAGATGCCATGGCCTCAAGGAGCCCTAGAATAATTCCTCCAAGCAGTGCGCCGGATACGCTGCCGATTCCCCCGATTGCGAGGGCAATCATAGCTTTGAGAACAAAAATAAAACCAAAAAAAGGATCAAACGGGTAGATAGTAGCCAACTCTACACCGGCCACTCCCGCAAGCGCTGTACCGATAGCGAAGGATACGGAATTGACACGATGAGGGTTTATCCCAAGCATTTTAGCGGCTTCCAAATCCTCTGAAGCTGCTCTTACGGCTATACCAATAAATGTCTTCTTTAAAAAGAGCACAACGCCCGTAGTTGCGAGGACAGCTATCAATAATCCCATGAGACGGTTAAAAGGGATGCCTGTCCCAAAGGGATGGAACACCAGTGATGTATAGCTTGTGGTGATGGACCTTGGGTTAGCAGTCCAGAACACGGTTATCAGGTTTTCCACCAGAAACATAAGCCCGATTGCGATCAATAGGGAAATATTCTTGTCTTCCGATGCGGCAGCCTCCCTGAAAAGACCCTGATAAATCCCGGTGCCGAGCGGTAAACATATTATAATAATAATGATGAGAGACAGGTAAGGATCAATTCCAAGCAGCGTAAATAACCAGTAACATAGATAAGCGAATAATATAATCATGGTACCCTGCGCGAGAAACATAATGCGCATTGTCCCGAAGATCAGGCTGAGGCCGATGGCTGCGATCCCGTACATTGTTCCGAAAAGAATTCCGTTGATCAATAGCTGAATAATAAGGCCGAAACTGATTAGTTCAAGCATTGCTTTTACTCCAGCGTTTTCCGATATAAGTCTTCTGTACATCCGGGTCCGACAATAACTCCTCACCTTTACCGCTTAGAGCAATTTTCCCGTTTTTAAGAACATAGGCCCTGTGCGCAATTTTCAAGGCCTGATGAATATTCTGTTCAACAAGCAATATTGTCATATTTTGCTTATTTAAAGAAACAATAAGTTCAAACATTGTCCTCACAAGCATAGGGCTCAGACCGAGGGAAGGTTCATCCAGCATTAAAATTTTCGGTCTGCTCATCATGGCACGGGCAATAGCGAGCATCTGTTGCTCGCCTCCGCTCAATGAACCCGCCTTCTGATTTTTGCGTATTTTTAAAACCGGGAAAAGATTAAATGCCTGTTCCAGCGATCCGGCAAATGTGCTGCGTGCGCTTGGCGGATATGCGCCGAGTTTTAAATTTTCCATAACAGTGAGGTTTGCAAATAGACGCCGCCCTTCGGGTACATGCGAGATACCCATATCAACAACATCCTGAGGCTTCATCTTTATCATAGATTTCCCTGAAAAAAAAATTTCTCCTCTTTCAGCATGTATTATTCCGGAAATTGTTTTCAGCAGGGTTGTCTTCCCGGCACCGTTAGCGCCCAACAACGCAACAATGGACCCTTCATCAACATGAAGTGAAACATCCCAAACGGCCTGTACATCACCGTAAAAGACATCCATGCCACGAATTTCAAGCAGATGGTTCTCCAAGGTAAGCCTCTATTACTTTAGGATCATTAGCTATTTCGTCCGGTTTACCGTCTGCAATCTTCAGACCGTAATCCAGCACCACAACGCGGTCGCAGAAATCCAGGACTGCGTCTACTTTATGTTCTATCCATAATATGGCAATACTTCTCTCATCCCTTGCCTTACTGATGACCCTGAGTAAATTCTGAATCTCAAAGGGATTAAGGCCGGCCATAGGTTCGTCGAGCAATGTAATAACGGGCATAGACGCGAGCGCCATTGCTACTTCCAGGAGACGCCTGTCGGATAAGGTAACGTGAGCAGTGATCCAGTCTTTCTTCTCTAATAGTCCGACAAGTTCGAGGGCTTCCCGGGCATTTTTTTTAGGGTCGGCAGCCTTATGTTTTTGACCGTAAACGGCTGCTACCATCGCGTTTTCCATCACAGTCATTTTTAGGAAAGTTCTTACAAGCTGGAAGGTCCTTGCTATTCCCAATCGGCAAATCTTATGGGATGGCAGCCCGGTAATATTTTTTCCATTAAGGTAAATATGGCCAAGGTCGGGTTTATAAAAAGTGGTTATTATATTGAATAGCGTAGATTTGCCGGCACCGTTGGGACCTATAAGGCCAACAATTTCATTTTGATTAACATCCAGGTCTACTTCTATTAATACCTGAAGTCCGCCAAAACTTTTACAAATTTTTTCCAGGCACACAACAGCATTGGTGCTCATTTTTTAAGCCGTTATCCTTTATATTTAAAAAGGAGATGGTAATTAGAAGCGAATTCTACATCAGCTTATTTTTTATTATTATAAAGAGACTGCTCAGTATAAGTGTACATGCTAACAGCCTGCCATAAAAAGTCAACTAAGTTAGATACTATTTATTAGAGCATTGAAAAAATTTTATAAAACTTATATTACACAGGATAAAAGTTTTCCAGAGAAAACATAACTGCATATAACAAAGGAATGTCGCATATCGTTCATACGAAAATGATTTTAAAAACTTACTCAAAATAACTCAGCGGTGGGGCTATTACAAATATCCCGATAGTGATTAATGGGAAAGGAATGCGGACAAGATGTCCGA
>CAZVYR010000396.1:3245-3587 GCA_964631555.1 uncultured Leptospirales bacterium | reverse complement strand
TATTAAGCAAATTGATATATTCCTCATTATCGGCAAAAAGATAAAGCTTTATATTCAAATCCGACGACGAACTGTCGACAACTAGAATTCTATAACTTCGATGGTATCTTTCGATCCTTTCCACCGACTCGACGTATCCCCTGCCCTGAACTATTTTATTTTGTATTTCATTTAAATAGTCATCCCGGTCAATCGGAGATAATTGTGACAGATATTTATAAAAATCTTTATTTAAATGGATGACTTTATTTGTTAGTTTATCTTTCTCCGACAAAGCATAAGAGTTAGACAGAAATACTAATAAAAGAAACAATATATATTTTCGTAATTTCATCTTAAGAG
>CAZVYR010000396.1:0-3229 GCA_964631555.1 uncultured Leptospirales bacterium | reverse complement strand
TAATAAAAGAATAATACCTCAAAATATATTATTTATCAAATTCTTTAATTCGAAATACTTATGAACTTACTTAATGGATTTCCTTCATCAAGAGAAACATTGGGACATACTAAAATAAAGAAATCATTATATTTTTCAATCATTGATCAATTTCACTGTGAAAAAATCAGAATTCCTGTATATCTTTAATATCCTGATATTATACTCATATCTATAGCAAACATTTATAAATTCCTCAAGGGTCGGAACAGAAATGCCGTTTATCGATAAAATTGTATCCCCTTTCTCTAACCCACTTTGATATCCATTACTCATCGGAGACAAATAAGAAATAACCACATCACTTGTTGCTGAATTCTTATCAAGCTCGATCCCATATTTTAAATAAACAGTTTCCAGCGCTCTCCGGATATTTTTATATACTTTTTTTTCTCTTAAAATTACAGCATATTCATAAATCTTCCCGCTTCGCGATATACTTATATCTATCTCAGAACCGATTGGTTTATAACTGACCGAATTCACCAACTCCCCGATCGAAGAAATTGATTTTCCGTCAATCTCCTTTATAATATCTCCCTTCCTGATACCAGAAGCCTCTGCGGGAGAATTTTTAATAACAGACATTACCTCTAAAACCCGTTTTTCCCCGCCATCCGAAATATTCTTATCCTTTACAAGGAACCCAATCCAGCCTCTTCTGACCCTGCCGTAATTGATAAGCTCCGAGCATACCTGCTTAACAATATTGGACGGAATTGCAAAACTAATACCCTGAAAACCGCCTGACTTGGTTCTTATAGCTGTATTTATCCCAACCAACAAGCCGTCTAAATTTATTAGCGGTCCTCCGGAATTTCCGGGATTAATGGATACATCGGTTTGAATAAAATCTTCAATATCCGCAAAGCCGATATCGCTTCTTCCTTTGGAAGAAACAATCCCGCTGGTAATTGACTGTCTTAATCCATAAGGATTGCCAATCGCAATGACCCACTCGCCTTCAGATAACTCATTGGAATCAGCAACAGAGATGGGATTTATATGCGTAATCTCATTTTCGTCAATCATTAATAGTGCAATATCTGTTTTTTCGTCAGCAATATAATATTTGCCATTTGGAAAATTTAGAGATTCACACTCCTTGCCATCATATAGAATAACACGGTAATAACCTCCTTTCTTTAATACATGATAATTAGTTATAATATAACCGTGTTTTGATATAATAGTCCCAGATCCATAACCCGCCTTTATTAAACTTTTTTCTTTTCCTCCCCCCACATCCGTATAAGTGATTATATTAACAACAGTCGGTTTTGCTTTTTCAACAGCTTTTATAAAAACGCTGTTTAACTCATATTTCTGTGCGTACACATTATTTATAAATAATAAACTTAATAAGAAATAATAGAATATTTTTTTATACATTTGGATTATTATATTATATAATAGATCAAAATAATTTATATTCGTAATAAAATAATGCCCTGTTTCAGGGCGTAACAATATCAAAGTAGCTGATACCTGAAGGTAGCTTATATTTACCAATATCCAGCATTTCCCCCTCAGGTGAATATTTAAATTTACTTTTTCGGGGTTCCAACCCTGCAAATAACGAATAAATACCTGCCGCTATTCCTTCTGCTATTTCTTCCTGCTTTTTAGTGAGTAAAAATCTGTCTCTTTTTCTTTTTAAATACCCCAATTCGATATACGCTGTAACTGCATTAACTAGTATCGGCAAAGACCACACAGAAATATATGGCTTACCCAATTGCTGACTGTTGTGATAATCGCCTGACTGATAAAGAGAGAATAAAATAAATTTAATAATCTCCTGGGAAGCATATAAATTATCTCCACCAAATCCACTTGGTCCATTATCCCTCCGATATTGTTCATACTTTGTCTGTTCCCGTGCCCAGAATTTGCCCGCAATAAGAAAGTCCTTTGTTTTAATTGCGTATTGAGTACCTGCAGGATGATTTCTTGCCACAGTTTCCCAATCATCTTTGTCACGGTACTGCCAGGTTACCATATTATATCTATATCCCGTAAATTTATCAGACTGTACTCTACATTTATTATCAACCGAAAATCCTGTAAAATATACAGAAACATCTTTCAAAAACCATTTAAAGCCCGTTCTTCTGATAGATTCTGTAAACCAGTCCCTATACGGACTGTTAAAATAAAAATTTCTGTTTTTTATATCACCTTTAAGATATCCTAACCCATGATGTAATAATGAATAAGGCGCAGCGATTACCGGATTGATACCCCTGTAATAAGCCGGTGCCTGCAAATCACAGTGCAGGGAAACCACGAGATGCGGTTTACAGGAATTTATAAATGAAATACGGCCCGGTATAACATTTCCATCGTTATCAACAAAGTCAAAAAGCCTGTAACCTGAATTAGGATCCTGAATATTCTCCCAGTTGCTATCTAAAGATTTTTCTCTGCTTAAAATTGTTTTTATTATAACACGATTAGGATTCTCGTCGCTGATCTTTTTTAATATTTTAGTCTTGAAGGTATTAAAACTTCTCTCATCTTCAGTAAGATCAAGAATTTTCTTTACTTTCTCAGCAATACTATATGTTACAATCCGTTCCTCAACATTTTTATATCTTGCACCTGCCTGATAATTAGATAAATATTTTCCTGATATTGAGTCAAATCTGTCACCGTGAATTTTCCTGGGAGAAATGGATAAACCTCCGTGGCCCGGATCAATTACGACCCTGTAAGTAGGGAATTCCGAATGATTAATTTTCTTTACAAAAGAAAAAAAGAAAATAAATACAAAAATAATTATCTTTAATTTGTTTAGCCTGGATTTTTTCTGCATAAGAATAATGGGTAAAATAATACAAAAAAAGGGGGAGTTATCCCCCTTTTAATAAAATAATAAATCAAAAAAATTAAAAGAAAAATTAAAGAAAATTTATAAAGATATCAATTTGCTGTTGCCGGACCGCTTTGTGCGCCAGGGCTTGTTGATTTTGCAGTTTCAGGAGATAATATCCTGTTTAAGTTGTCCGCTTTATCTACTTTATATTTTTCAGCAACATCCTGGGAACCCAATTCTTCAAGTATAGCTATCGCATAAGATTTTGCAATCCTTAAATGATATACCGAATTTTTAAACTGATTATCTATGTAACATCTGTCCGAATCATCTATCTGGCCGTATGCAATCCACAATCTCATCATATTCTGG
>CAZVYR010000395.1:0-3628 GCA_964631555.1 uncultured Leptospirales bacterium | reverse complement strand
TGGAAAAGAATAATCCTGTATATCCTCCTGAATAATAAGGTACCGTTGTTCCATACATCAGAGAGATCATTGTCGAGGCTGTAATCATCAAAAACAGCAATGAAAAGATACGTCCTATCAAATCGGAGCTGATGCCGTCCTTTAGCATTTCCCAGCCTGCTAATACGAAAATAATAACAATAATAAATGAAATATAACCGAACGTACTGCGTAAAAACTCACCCAGGTATGCTCCCAGGGGCCCTATAATATTATGAACCTGTTTAGCAACAGAAAGAAGCTTAATATCATTCATACTGAAACTTATCAGAGACAAAAGAAGCACTATTGAAATAAGCATCAGTAAGATACCGGCTACTTCCCTGCGTTGGTGATTGGTAAACACGTAAATCCTCCGGGAAAAAACAATTACCTGTAAACAAGAAGAAAATAATTCATCTCATCTGCATTTAATAATAATATTCAGTAATAATTATAGAGACTGCCTGATCTATAAATATTTATTCGAATAAAAACTAATTAAAGTAAATAAATATTAATCCGGCAATGCCTAACAAGATAGTGTAATATCCGAATATATCTAACCTGACTCTTTTTACCAGGTAAAACAAAGTTTTGAGGGATACCAAAGCTACAACCAGTGTTAAAAGCATTGAAATTGAAAGCGGCAGGATTAATTCAAACGGTATTCCCTTGCTTGTTGCTTTTAATGATTCCCATATCCCGGCCCCGGCGATTACAGGCACAGCTATAAGAAAGGAAAACCTGGCTGCTTCCTCTGGAATTAATCCTGACATCATACCTCCCGCAATGGTCATTCCGGATCTTGATATCCCAGGAATAATAGCAAAAGCCTGAAAAAGGCCGATAACTATCGGCCTGATTACACCTATCTTCTCTATTTTTCGGCTTTTAAGCGGTATTTTTTTAGTAGATATTAATATTACTCCGTTTATTATGAGCATGGAAAAAGTGACAGCAACCGAGGAAAAAATCCTTACAAAAAGATCATGAAAAAGAATACCAATTATACCTGCAGGAATTGATGCGAGGACTATGTTGCGTAAGATTAACAACTCACTTCTTTTATAATTGTCCCTGAAAATAGCTGAAATAGTTTCCCTGGCAAGATTAACTAAGTCCTTCCATAAAAAAATAATAACAGCCAGCAGGGTTGCTAAATGGAGTGAAACATTGATAAATAATTCGGAATTCTTTGATGCTATGCTTATTGCATCATTAAAAAACCTGAAATTTTCAAATATAACTAAATGCCCGGATGAAGAGATAGGAAGAAATTCAGCTACTCCCTGGACAAAGCCTAGTATCAATAGCGAAATAAAGATATGTAACATTCAGACCTCGATCACATTTGTTACGACCAAGGGCGATCTCCTTGTCATTCCATGGACATGTCTCTTGATTTTTTTATCAAGATTTATAATCAATTCTTCCTTTGTCAGCCCTTCAAGAAGGAGTTTATCGAGTTCTGCTTCCGTAAACTTGATAATTGATTCAAGGATTTTTTTACTTTTATTGCCAATAAAACCTCTTGCTTCAACCTGGGGAGTCTTTTTAAGAACAGTGCCGGATTTTGCTGCGGTAATTATGAGTATACCTTCTGTTGACATTGCTTGCCTGTCCTTAATAATATCGCTCTCAATATCACCTATGTCTATACCGTCAACAAATACTTTACTTAATGTGACAGAACTTACTTTTTTAAAACTATTCTGTGTTAATTCCAGGACATCGCCGTTTTCGGCAACCATTATACGTGATGGCTTGATTTTCAGGGATTCTGCAATTCTTGCATGCGCTCTTAGATGCCTGTACTCCCCATGTATAGGCATAAAAAATTTAGGTTTTGTAAGAGTTATCATTAATTTTAACTCTTCTTCAGTTGCATGACCGGTCGCGTGTATGTCATCCTGGTCATAGAATACTTCGGCTCCTTTTTTTAATAAAGAATTAACTACGTTGTTAACAGTTTTTTCCTTTCCCGGTATTACTGAAGCCGAGATTACAATTGTATCCTTATCACCTATCTTGATATGCTTATGGACTCCACCGGCCATTCTCGAAAGAGCACTCATAGGTTCACCCTGGCTGCCTGTACAAACTACTACCATCTTTTTATCAGGGAAACTTGATGCCTGTTTTATATTGATCACCAGGTCTTCTTTGTAAGATAGGTAACCAAGACTGCTTGCAATCTCGAAATTTTTTTCTATACTGATTCCAGAAAGAGCGATTTTGCGGTTATACCTGTATGCGGCATCCAGCACCTGCTGGATCCTGTGGATATTCGAGGCAAATGATGCTACTATTATTCTGCCCTTTGCTGAGGAAAAGATATCTATCAATCCCTCTTTCAAAGAACTCTCGGAACGCGAATATCCTTTGACCAGGGCATTTGTACTGTCGGACATAAGAAGAAGAACGCCCTTTTCGCCGTATTCAGCGAACCTTGCCAGGTCAATAACCTGGCCGTCAAGAGGAGAATAGTCGATCTTAAAATCTCCGGAATGTATGATCGTGCCGCAATCTGTATTTATAGCAAGACCTATACCGTCTACAATAGAATGATTTATCCTGATAAATTCAAGTTGAAAAGCATCAATTGAAATCTGGTCCCTGGGGGATATCTCAATAAGTTCAGGATCATATTTTAACGGTCTTTCTTCAAGCCTGTTCCGAATGAATCCCAGGGTCAGGCTGGTACCATAAACCGGAGCTGTTACCTTTTGAAGAAGGAAAGGAAGCGCTCCTATATGGTCCTCATGGCCGTGAGTAATAATAATTCCTTTTAATTTTTTCTTGTTTTTTTCCAGATATGTAAAGTCCGGGATTAAAAAATCGACTCCCGGAACTTCTTCATCCGCGAACATGATACCTACATCAACGATTATTATACTTCCCCGGTACTCGAATACCGTTAAATGATTTCCAATTGCTCCCAGGCCCCCTAAAGGGAGAATTTTTATTTTATCTTCTTCCTGCTTTTTATCCTTTGTCATATACCTGTATGTCCGAATCCTCCTTTATCTCTCTCAGTTGAATTTATTTCATCAACAGTCATGAATTCTCCTCTATATGCTTTGCAGAATACCATTTGAGCAATCCTCATTCCATTTTCCACTGTAAATGGTTCCTGGCCGAAATTAGCCATTATAATCTTTATTTCTCCCCTGTAATCAGAGTCGATTGTACCCGGTGTATTAAGAAGTGTCAATCCATGTTTAACAGCAAGCCCGCTCCTTGGTCTGATCTGGGCTTCATATCCCTCAGGCAATTCTATGGATATCCCTGTAGGTATTAGTTTTATTTGCCCTGGCTCTAAGATTACGGGTGACTCTATTCTTGCCTTGACATCTGCTCCTGAGGAGCCTTTACTTTTATACTCAGGAATACTAGCGCCTGAAGATAATTTGATTTTTACTTTGATCATAAATTTATTAAATTGATTGGTAATTTGTTTGTAAATTAGATTTCAAATCTGTATATTTTGCTTGATAAAATCAATGATAGCCCTGTTTACCTGTTCAGGTTTTTCAAGATTCACTAAATGACCAGCATCACTGATTATTGTTATAACAGCATTTTTAATATTTTGTTCGAGATATTC
>CAZVYR010000394.1:0-3632 GCA_964631555.1 uncultured Leptospirales bacterium | reverse complement strand
ACTGAATTATTTTTGTCAACGCCCATTTTGCATGTTCCCATTGCGTGCGAAAATGTATCAAACATCATCGAATAAACCGGAAGCCCGCCCGCGTGTAATATTATCTTTCTTGCCTTTCTGTACAGGGCCTTTAAAGCCTGCAAATCGCGCTCATGATACCTGTGATATACCATAAGCGCTGGCATGCCGAATTTATCTTTTTTTGCAGCATCAAGATATACCCTGTTATCATACTGGGGAATATCCTCAGCCATGCACATCAGGTTGATAAAATAATCAGTCAAAAACCCCGCGATATTCTTAAGCCCCTTCGGAACATTCTCTTTTATAACGCCCTTGCCAATACTCGAAATATCCTGCATCATGCCCCATACTCCGAGCGGCAGCTCCTTTGCCGGAAAAGATGCACCATAGTAAAAATCCGGAATAGCGATCTGCTTCTGAAGCTTCATATCAGGATTAGTCTTATACGGGAAAAGACCAACAACCGCTCCGTTTGCATGCCTGAACAAATACCTGCCTGTCAGCGAACTGCCATCTCCTATCCCTGACGACAAAAGCAGATGAGGAGTGGAAAGAGCGCCTCCGGAAATTATGATATTCTTCCCTTTAACCGCAGTCTTCTCGCCTGTACTCTGATTAATAACATCAACAGAAACAGCCTTATCCCCTGATACATTGATCCTGACAACCCTGGTATTATCAAGTAACTTCAAGCCCTTCTTTATTAGAGCAGGAATCACCACAACCGCAAGATCATTCTTTGCCTCGATCTTGCAAAGATAATGATCGCAGGTATTGCATGAAATGCATTTGCCCTTTCCGTACTTCCCGCTGAAATTTATAGCCATAGGCAGGTAGAATGGATGAAGCCCAAGCCTCTTAGACGAGTCCCATATCCTCCTGGACGGCTGAGACAGCTTCGTCTCAGGCTGATGAAGATAGTCCTTCTTTCTTGCAGGCCCGGTAATATCCCCGCTCATCCCGGCAATACCGAGCAAAGTCTCTGCTTCATCATAATGCGGTGCAATCTCCTTATAAGTGAAAGGCCACGCGCTGTTTATATCTCTGACGGCTGAACCAGGCACAGGAACCCCGAGAAAATCATCCTCGCGCATTCTAAAAGAAACCGCACCGTAAAAGGTCGACATCCCGCCTACAGTATCATCACTCCAGGCCTCTTCAATCCCGCCTTTTTTCTGATCCGCGTAAAAAGGCACCTCCCCCCTGTAAAGAGGATCCTTGATATGCAGCCTCACCTCATCCCAGCACGAATCATCGCGAACCACCCACTTGCCGCGCTCTATTATAAGCACGTCCTTGCCTGCCTTGACAAGATTGTGAGCAGCGCATGATCCTCCGAAACCGGACCCGACTATTATATATTCATAATTCTTCTTTAGTTCCATTTAGATAAAAGGCCAGACAGCTTTCTGGTAAGCTCTGATAAACAAAAACAGGAATGCCCCTCCCTCGAGAATCCAGGTCCATGCCTGAAGATAAGTTCCCTTGAATGATTCCCAACTCAAAATACCTGTATCCGCCCAGAGATTTAGAGTGAACCTCTTCCTGGTAAACGGCAGAAAAACCGGCAGCCCTACGCTTGAGGGCATATCAGTAAGCAAATGAGCCAGTGAACTCACAAGAACCAGCATAAACCATGAAGGCTTGAAAGGCAAAACCAGCAGCGATAATAAAACGGCAAACAATATAGTATGTGACCATGTGCAATGGAAGGATTTTTTCACCCATCCGAGCATAATGGGAATACCGTCAAAATTCGCAAACCAGTGAGCCACGAACGAAACTGCAATGCTTTCTGTAGAAAAAGCGCTTATTTGTCCTCCGGATAATTCCGGGGCATAAGACGCGATAATAAGTGGTACTGCTAAATGACCTGCCTGCATTTATTTCTCCTCATAAAAATTGATCTTCAGATATTTCTTTTTTGTTTCTGCAGCTACAGGATCGAACAAAAGCGCTATACCCAGAGCAACCAGATAAGAAAGTATATATAGTAAAACCTGCTGCCGGATCGTAAAGGGACGGCCAGGCAGTTCAACAAAATAATTAACCAAAAAACTGATCAATACTGCGATAATAATCGCTAACAATGGTGTTCTTTTAAGCATGTTAATTCACTCTTTCTTCTATAATATTTATCAGGATATTTATCAGGCCGGCTTTTATTCTTTAAATCTAATCGCCTGCGTTTCCATACCGGATCCCCTCCGTTTCAAATACGTATGCATTCCGTTCACAAACCGGATCCTCTCCGTATAGAAACCGCTTCCGCTCCGTTTAAAAATCGTTTCCACTCCGTTTCAAATACGCTTCCTCTCCGTTTCAAAGCCGGACCAGCCTAAATAATAATAATCCTTAAACAGGTAAGTATCCCCTGTAAATGTCACACAGTCAACGAATAATTTTTCCCGGCACAATAATGATTTTATCAACCAATTATAAATAATAACCGACAATAATATATCACTAAAGATAAATATTGCAGGAGCAAAACATGCAGACATTAAATACGGACTTAAAAAAATCAGCTAAAAAAATATTCAAGCTTTTTTTCAACAGCAAAATTCAGGTAAAAAACAATAACAAAAATACTCCCTGGGGAGTTGATCTCGATATAGAATACAACGGGAAAAAGAAACTTTCTCTTTTCCTTGAAGAAAACACACTGAAATCAGTTATCAAACATATTACCGGCAGTAACGATCTTCACAACCAATTCGTAGTCTATGATATAATCGGGGAAATAGCACGAATGATAGCCGGGAGCGCGATAGGAGAACGCAGTGATAATTATAGTTTATGTCAGCCTGTTAAAGCACAAATCATCAATCCCGTTGACAGCTACAGAAGAGTACCATCCACAGAATCTCTGGAATATTCATTATGCATTGAAAAAATATAAAGCGATACCGGCAATTTAACAGCAATAAAGCTCCCAGTCGCAAACAGCAGAGTAGCAAAAACAATATTGATAACTTTCCGCAGTTACTTGCAGGCTTCCTGCAAATATCTATGGGGCATTAAACAACTGAGAAATTAAATTACAGCTAAATATCCGGGTTGTATAAATTCCAGATTCAGGAAGATATTGTAACAGCTGAAAAAGGATGTGCTAAAGACACCATCCACTCCCTTTTTGGGTAAATACAGGATATTCATTATAAAGTTCGATAAAATATTTGACATTAATAATACTTAATATGATAATACGTTAACTGTTAATGAAATATATTTATTATACTGTTTTTTTCAATACTAAGAGGTGGGATATGAAAAGAGTCTTAATAATACTCGTAATTTTTCTTTTTACCGCAGCATTTGCCACAGCCCAGGAAACACAAAGCGGCGAATCAATTGAACCAGGTGCTGCAGAGTCCGAACAGGTAACTCCAAATACCCAGGAAAAGCCGATGGAACCTGCTGAAAAACCTGCCGAACAGAATGTTGAAAAAAAGGCCGCAGCTAAAACAAAATCAACAAAAGAATATATAGCAGACCTTTCCGGAGATGATGAAAATGCAATCATAGCTGCTGCAGATTACCTCGGTGAAAAGCAGGAAAAATCCGCTGTGCCCCAGCTTATCAACTTATTAAAGAACGACAAAAGA
>CAZVYR010000393.1:0-3636 GCA_964631555.1 uncultured Leptospirales bacterium | reverse complement strand
AGCTGTCATGCTTGCTAAGGCGCAGAGCATTTTAAAAGAAATGCATCCGCGCTATAGCCTTATTATTTACGACTGTGTAAGGCCCCGCCGGATACAATACAAAATGTGGAATACCGTAAAAGGGACGGAGCAGCAGAAGTATGTTGCCAATCCGGCATCCGGCTCTATCCATAATTACGGGTCTGCGGTTGACCTGACTATTATTGATGAGAACGGTAAAGAACTGGATATGGGTACGCCTTTCGATTATTTTGGCGATCTTGCCCAGCCGCGCTATGAAAAGAAGTTTTTAAAAGAGGGGAAGCTGAACGCTGCACAGGTTAAGAACCGTGAACTGCTCAGGTATGTAATGACGAAAGCCGGGTTTAATTATATATCAAGCGAATGGTGGCATTTTAACGGTTTCCCGAAGGACGTTGTTAAGAAAAAATATAAAATTATTGAATGACTCCGCTTTCTTTTAATACTAATCAAGACCCGGTTATTAAACATGAAAAATATTCTTAATATGAATAATACTGACTGCGTATTCTATTTACCGTAGAACTGTCTATTTTGAATGGGTTTTGCGGTTTTATCGGCATATCAAGCTTCTCCATCTCAAAAGGAACAGCTTTCAGTTTCCTGTTATATGCTTCCGTCATTAAAAATTCAAGATTTAAAACATCCTCAATGTTATATGAAAGAAGCGTTTCCAGCGATTTTTCATTTTTATAATTCATATAGTCATTCCATAACAGGACAGCGAAAAAGCCGTCAACATCCGCAAGGCTGCCTGTCCTGCCTATGCCAAGCTGCCTTTCACATGATTTCAGCCCCCCGGAGTAGCCAAGCCTATGCAGAATGTATCTCAGATCAAGATGGGCATGCGGTATATTGATCCTTAAAAAGCTTTCTATAAAAGGAACATCAAATGTTTTTCCGTTGTAAGTAATTATTACTTTGTATTCAAGGATATCCTTCTTAAAATCATTCAGATTTTTCCCGTTTATATAATATTTAATATTTTCCCCGTCATACAAAGCGATTGTTGTAATTATATCTCCAGGTGCACCTAATCCCGTTGTTTCAATATCGATATAAGCTGTTGAATCCCGGTATTCACTGAATATCCGCCATTCTTCTCCTGGCGGTAAATTATCATAAAAATAGCTGGCATCTTTGTTTCGAATCTTCTCTTTGGATAAGTAAACATGATCTTCGATATGCTTTCTTTTTTTCAATGACAGAAAACCAGGAGGTGTTCCGAGAAAGTCATCCAGTGTTCTTATCCCGCTATTCCATATTTTCCTTTCCGTTACCGCGCCTATTGAGGGTATATGTAAAAAAGTACTGTTCAGCATTAGATATTCCACTGTGGATGTTATGACCAAATAAGATATTCACTGAAATAATAATAAAATAATCCTGGAATTAAAAAGCAACCATATTTCAATACCGAAAGCTCAATAATTAAAAGAACCCTGCAAATGAATTCATGATCATTCCTTTGCCCCGTATTTCTCAAGAAGATCTATTATATTTTCCTGCTTCTTCATAATAGCTAATTTCAGAGGTGTGGTACCTGCCGGGTATCTCATATAAGGCCATGGGGTCGGTTCATTTACGCGCGCCCCGTTTTTTAATAATAATGAAATAATTTCCTCATTACTCCAGTAACACGCGTAATGCAGAGGAGACCACCCGGATTTTCTTTTAACGTTTACATCCGCTCCTTTTCGCACAAGAAGACCTGCAAAGTCAGCCTGCTCATTAGCAACTGCGAAAAGAAGCGGCGTGTCATTATTCGCGTCAAGAATGTCTACTTGAGCCCCGTTATCCAGAAGGAGTTTTGCCATATCAAGTCTTTTCAAACTCAGTGTTAAATGAAGCGGACTTACACCCTCAGAATTCAGAAAATTTACATCAGCGCCGGCTTTGATAATTTTTATTACTTCATCTGACTGATTATCTTTAATTGCCGTGAAAAGCTTATTGTTTCCTTTATCATCTGTGCTGTTCGGATTTTCTGCTCTTCCCATTGACATGCGCGGCTTTAAACCGGAACGGGTTTTCCAAGTATCCGGATAAAATCCAATAATAACATTGTTTATACATGGATTAAAATTATAACTCCCGGACGAAATAACAGGTTTTTCGTTTTTATATATTGTAAAAGGCTCGTCATGCTTCTCAGCCGCCCACCCTGCCCAAGCATACTCAGGCAGAAAACGCACAAACCTGTAATTATTGGATGGATCCAATTCCTGTTTTAAATTTTCCATCCGATTGTTGTATGAATCACGGGCCAAGTTGTATCCCCAATACGGACCTCCAATCATTGGAATCACTCCTACTGTAATAGCTTCAGTGCTGCCGGCATACGCGCCAAGAACCATTATCCCTGCTCCGATAGCGATCCCTCCTGCGGCGATCAGCACACCGCCCGCGACAGCAGCGGCAAAAATCGAAGTGTTTTTCACAGCGCTTCCGGTTATCCTCTGTGCGTATTTTGTATCCTGTATAAGATACTGCAAATCATTATCCCTGACAAGATGGCGGTCGTACCAGTATGATGAGTCAGCTGTAATATAAAGCATTATATTATAATTATTTTTATCTTTTAATAAAAGGCTGCTTTTAATTCCCCGGGGATGAAATTTAATCTCTCTGAATCCCCTGACCGGGTTCGATTTTAAACCGGGGTCCCACTCAGGCTCAGGACCAATCCCGCCCAGAATGATTATAAGCTTATCAGGCGCTTTGTCCATATCACCCAGAGTCCTGGCCCATTTCATCGACTTATCGAGCTTATATGCTGCCCTGAAGTCTACCCGAGCTTCTTCCCATTCACCGCACATAGTCCACATTGCTGCGAGCAATACGCGAATGAACGGATCGTCAAAACGGCCTTCCTCGCTCCACTCATTGCTCAGCAGGTTAGCGCATATCTTTGCTTCCACATAGGCTTTTTCCGGTTCACTACGCATCGAATAACCCCATGATAAAAGCAGATGAAGCCATATTATTTCATGCTCCGATGCGTAATATCCTTCAGGTGTTTCCATGTAAAAAAATGACTTCAGTTCCCTTGAGGCTTTGATCCTTATTTGATTATCCGCGTCATGAGTAAAAGCAATCAGCTTATCTATTTCGGGTTTTCCTGAGAGCAAATTCAGATATGCCTTTTCCATCTCGGTGATCAGGGTTTTTCCTTCACCCCTCGGAAAATACCTGAGTGCCTTTTGTATATCCCATTGTTCAAGCGCCTCAGTAGCCGGAGCATAGTCTTTTTTCGAAAGAAGGCTTGTGCATTGCGTAATAGAAGTTATTATAATCAGGCTTAAAAGATTTAATCTTAACATGGCATTTCCTTTCTTATGATACGGATGTGATATTCATGCACGCACAGCATAAGGTAAATGAGAATATTTTTAATGATAAAATGTTCTTTATTTTACCGGACTTTTTTTGATATTTATTCGCTTCCCCTCCATTTCAGAGTCGCTTCGGATTCGCTTCCCCTCCGTTTTAAAATCGCTTCAGATTCGCTTCCTCTCCGTTTCAAAGTCGTTTTTAATAATATCGCAGATTATAAAATATTATAATTGATATCTTTTTCCATAATGTCAATTCTTCATTAAGTCAGCCATATAT
>CAZVYR010000392.1:0-3650 GCA_964631555.1 uncultured Leptospirales bacterium | reverse complement strand
AAAGACTTTCTTCATCAGCTAACTTTTTAGCAAAAGGTTGGTCCTCTAATGGAACAACTGCCATGTATTCGCTATAAAGAGTCATACCAAATGAAACATTAAAGACATCCTGTATCTGAGATATTAGTCTTAAATTCAAAATTTTGTCTGCTGTAAATAGTTGAGTTATATAACTTTTTGAAACATTTAATTTTTCCGCAAGTTGCTTTTTATTAATGGATTTTTGTTCCATTAAAAGAGCAAGTTCATTCATTATATTTAAATGTATCATTTCAGTTATTAGCTGAATTTTCTCATCTTTATTCTTTATTTTTAGTAATTTTTTAAATCTATTTTCAATATTCTCGTTTGAACTCATACTCATAGCCTCCGATGATTTTTAATCGTTGTTTAAGAGTTTTATCATCTTTTACTTTTTGTACCTTTTTTAATAGTATAGTTATCATAACAACTTGCTTCCCGTTTTTAAAAAACTCTTTACAATAAATTCGTGTATTGGAATAAACTTTTCCTTTGAATTTCATGGCTGTTATATTTTCAGTATTAGAATCAACTTTCTCCCTCCCATATAAATCATCATTATAACAGCCACTTATTATTACTCCTAAAATTCTTAAAAATTTTTTACGATTATTCTCTAAAAAAGAGATAATTTCATCACATTTTTTAGTATCTTCAGAATCGACATATAAAGAAACATTTTTAGTATTGAAAATTCCAAGTTCATTTATATAATCATTTATCGGTATTTTGGTACAACTTCTTTTCACAAGTTTACCTATAGGTTAATTTTATCAAGAAAATTTTATATTTTCAACATTTTTTATAAAAAATATCAAAAATAATTACTCTTTAATCAGAGATATTTTTCCCATTAACGATTTTAAAGTTTTTTGAACAAATTACTTCTTCTTTCATAATTACAGATATTTTATAGTCTCCAATCCCATCAAAGGAAGAGCAAGGGATACTTATAGAGAACCTCCTATGTTCCGGGCTTAAGTCATCTTCTTCGTTAAAAACATTTTTCCATACATTATTTAGTTTTTTATCCACTCTTAATATATAGCTCATTATATGGAATGGATCTGCCTTCTCCACATGTATAGTTACTTCTTCATCAATAAAAAATGTATCAGTGCTAATTTTAACTATTCTTTTAATAGAATCAAATCCCATTCCAATCTGCATATCAACTTTATCTTTGGAACAATTAAGGAAAAAGATGCATCCAATGAAAAGTACCGAAGACATGAAACGCATATAATACTCCTTTCTTTTGAAATACATTTATTTCAAAAAATATACAATTTATAATCTTATAATTTGAGTGCTGTTTAGTTTAGAATAAAATATTCATCTTTCACGCACAAAAAACCAGAATACCAACACCAATCAGCTAAAAAGAGATAATATTATTAATTCAGAATATATCCGTAACGGAATAAATAAAATGCAGGATAAAATTGATAAGATAGACAATAGTAAGAATAACCTTCCAGTATCACTGTTAATAGTCAATAAAAATACACAAAAAGACTCCTTATGTTTTTTAAAAACCATGGAAATTAAATTGACTTTCTAATGATTCATGTTTCCTTGTTACTACCCTCTGCATAATCTCTTTAGCGCCATTGCCTTTCCTGAAAGATTAATAGGGTACGATGATTAAATATAATTTTAAATAATTTTTATTCAAGTAAGTTTTCCAGGGTGCAGCCAATGAAATTTAATAAAACTTATGCGGTACTTATATTACTGCTTTTTTTCAATATTTCCGGTGATCTCTATGCAGCTCAGACACTGGAAGACTTAAAAGTAGATCTCGATACAAATTCAACTCTGACCGAATATCAAAAAGAATTCATCTACATGGAAAACTTTGCCAATAATTTCATCAAACCGCAGAATAGAAAAAAACACTGCGCGGATGACCTGAAAATCATAGTCCCATTACAGTATTATAAAATACCATTGTCATTCCTTGACCAGTCCGATGCCGTGCATTTGCCGTTACAAATAAAGAATGCTCTGTCTATTACTGAAATAACCGGTGAAGGCCCAACTTTAAAATCAACAGATTATGTTAAATGGTTCGTATACCCTGAAGACTGTAAATATGTTGAACAAACAAAATTATTATTAAAAGCGCACGGAATGGAAGACAAAGATCTCGTCTTGGTTAATGACGGCAGTCTTACCGGATATTTAACTGCCAGCAGAAGCGTACTCATCAAAGCTTCAAATGGCGCTGTTTTTTCCGCAAAAGTATCAACTGATTATGTTGCAGCCATGAAGCCTCAGGAAGACAAGATAGTCCATGGTAACTGGGCATTGGAATGTGCCGCAACTTCCGATGTAATTTATAAGTACTGGTCCGCAGACAGATTTAAGAGCTTAATACTTCAGAAAGAGCCTCTTGCTCTGTCCATTCCGGGCAAAGACGCAATGCCCCCCATGGGTCTTATAGTCAGAGACCTTGAAGGGCTTGCGACCGGGGATAGCATGCGCTATATTCCAGGATTCACTGTCATGGATAATATTGAAGGTACCCGGATTGCACTGAGGGCGTTAAAACAATTGAATAAGATAGCAGAAACTGACAAAGAAGTGATAAATGAATTTATTGGCTCCAGTATCTTTAAGAACCTGGAAGAAGGGTTAGGGGAAAGAAAAGAAATAATTTTTAAACAGATACGGGATTTCTGGAAAGAGGCTTATATAATTCCTCTGGCTAAAGCTTCAGCTGAATTAATTATTAACTACGGTATCACTATGACATCGGCTCATAACCAGCAAAATATTATTCTGCTTAATAATGATTACACGCCAACCGGAAAAATAATTATCAGGGATTTTACCGATGCAGAATTATATAAAAATTTATTATGTGAGGATTTAAGGGATGAAATTAGTAAGAATTGGGCCGGAACTAATTATGATTTTACTGCCGTCAAGGTTCTTTTTGGGGTGGTGCATATGATTGGGCGAGTGCCTGAATGGATGAGAAATGAAGAACGAAAATCAGGGCCGTATATTACCGAATGGGCAATTGCATATTTTGACACATACGAGAGAACAATAAAAAAAAGATTGAATTATACAGGAGAGAAGAATATAACACGTGGAACATTTGTTGTAAATACTGGCGGTTACACTCGCATATTGTATGATTTTACACCCTTATCTTCCAAAATATTAAAATACCAGCGGGAAGAAGTTTCCAAATTAAAATAATGTTTCTTAAAAAAATGCTGCTCATCCCTTCTCCCCCGATCACCAGCACAAGGCTACCCACAGTTTTAACTGCGGGCAGTCTTACCGAGACAATTAAAAAAAAATTAACTTTCCAAAAAAAAAATTCAAAAACACGCTCAAAACACCCTAAAAACGCTAACGCGTTTACGTATATTAATATAGAGGGATAAAAATACTCTGAAGATACTTTTAAACGCATCTTCCTGTTTGGAAAATTAATAGCCCTGTAAGGTATTTGCGTATATAGTTATGGAAGGGGAAGAAAATTTTTTACGTGGATAAATTATTACACTTCCTGACCTGCACAGGTTGCTCACCCTGCCAAGGGGGAGTACGACCGCAGGCCGGGAGGGGGTTCTAAGGAAAACAAAATGGCAACAGCAACACCGGGC
>CAZVYR010000391.1:0-3656 GCA_964631555.1 uncultured Leptospirales bacterium | reverse complement strand
AAGAATAAGGATCCCCGACCTTTGAAGGCTGTAGAAAAGGATTTTTCCCGCCGGAAGAGCCGGAAGTTCCCCCTCCCCCGCTTCCCCGGTCTGAGGTTTCTTCCTGCAGTGGATTATAAAACGAGTAATTATAAAGAGCAAATAATTTATACCTGGAACAGAACAAAACCGTTATACCGAAATCCATACCGTAGATATTATAATCTTCCGAATCTTTTCCAAAACTCAGCCCTGCCATTACTAATAAATTGTCCGAAAAAAATCGAGACATACCTGCGCGCAGGATATTCACTGAATAATCATAATCAATGATATTAAAATATTGATTCGAATGAGAAAATCCTATATCCATACTATAAGTATCGCTGCAGGAATAATCCGCACCAAATGAAAAATCCTGCTTCCATGCTTCAACAGAAGTCCCGTCAATCTTATAAACTAACTTTTCATAAGAATAATACCCTGATACAGAGAGTTTACCAAGAATGAGCTCCGGATATACCCTGAAATAATGTTTTTTTAAATCGTTAAAATCCGCAGCATAAAAATATTCCCCGGAGAGATTAAAATTTTCGTGCAGATACAAATCCAGTGATATCCCGGCCTCATTAAAAGACCGGTATTTATATACACCGTTTCCGTCTGTTACCTGAAAATTAAAATACCTGTAAATCAAGGCGGATATCTCCATATAATCAAGCCCGTATGAAGCAACAGCACCGGACCTGTTATAAGCATAAGCATCGGATACACCTGAAGAAAATACCCCCTTTGTTTCTATAGACCATTGAACATCACCGGAATCATTACTGCTTTTTTCCGCAAATAAATCCACTGCAACAAATGAAATAAAAAAAAATAATATTAAAAAATTTACATGCTTTGTAATATTCATATTGATAATTCCAGTGAAAAATATTCGAAAGAGCGCATACACACAGACGCCCTCTCCCGCGTCAGCGTGGGAGAGGGCGAAGCGGCACCCTGCATGACTTCTGCCGGTAAAATCCAAATTATTATTTACCTGCCGATGCTTTTCTCTGCTTACGGTTCTGGTCTTTCAACCCTGCTTTCAAGTCTTTTTTTAATCTGTTGTTATTTTTTATCTTTTGCCTGTTCTGGTCTTTCTTTTTATCCTTATCTTGTTCTTTAAGTTTTTCCTGTTCCTTGAGTTTCTCCTGGTCCTTTATCCTGTCACGTTCCTGGAGCTTCTCCTGCTTTTGCAGCTTATCTTTGTTATTCAGCTTTTCCTGGTCTTTGGCCTGATCCTGGGCAAATGCCGCTACCGAAATACTGAAAAGCACTACCGTTAATACAGACATAATTTTTTTCATTGACTGCCTCCTGGCAATTCATATATATTTTGCTTTCCGCAATATATTGTAATACAATCAAAAACGAATAAGCGGACAGTTTTTATATGACCGACAAAAAAATAATTGCTGAAATCTATAACCTTTACAAGAAGGAACTGTTTATTTATATTTACCGGTATACCGGGTCCATAGAGATATCCGAAGACATTCTGCACGATACATTCCATAACCTTATAAAATATTCACAAAAACACACTATCGAAAGAACAGGGGCAAAAGCCTTTTTGTACAGAACAGCGCATAACCTCTGTATTAACCATATTAAGCATCAATCCGGCATTTCCTTCCCGGATATCGACGAAATCCGCGACCTGCACACAAAGAACAACATAGCAAACGAACTCGAGTCCCGTGAACTCGAAGAAAAGATTTACGCGCTTCTCGACCAGGCTGATCCTGTAACCAGGTCTATTTTCATAATGAAAAAGGAGCTCAATATGAATATAGAAGACATAGCGGAATACACAGGGAAATCGACCCGGACAATACGACGGAAGCTGCAAAAACTGCTTTCATATATACATGAAAATCTCAAAAAAGGCGGTTTTATTTTATTTTTTATTATCCTGAAAATGTCATTTCCGTGCATTACAATTGTATTATAATATAGAGGGCTTATTAAGCAATGAATCGTCATCCCGGCAAAAAACAAATAATCGCGCATCTGCTTGACCCTGTGAAACCAGGTTCCGGGGATATATACCTTCACCTGAAAGAGTGCAGCGAATGCCGGGCGCTGGCAAAATCCCTGGAAAACATACTGAAAAGCTCGGATAACAGTTCAATATTCCCGGCGGAAAATCTTGAAAATCGAATATTTTCAACATGGAATGAGGCTGGTAAAACATATTCAGGATTCCCGGCACGGATCAAACCATTGCTGAAAGTAATGATCCGTCCCGCAGCTTACGCTGCGATCGTACTGGCATTTCTGGCTGCAATCCTGATTTACAATAATTACAATACCCCGATAAAAACAAATGCCGTCAGCCTTTACCTGGTAAAAAACAAAGGCAGTATTTTTTATAATAACGGGCAATTACTCACAGAGAATAAAGAAATTAAAACAGGCAGGATAACAACAGAAGCCGATTCTTCAGCGACACTCGGCCTTGAATCCGTGTTTTACATCAATATTGCAGAGAAGACTGAATTATATATCAATTCATCTTTTATCGCAAAAGAGAATAAAGTGTATTCTTTTGACTTTGAAATCAAAGCTGGCAATATACTTGCAGAATGGACAGATCATAATATCAAGAAGAGCTTTGTAATAACAACAAAATACGCCCGCATCGAAGCCCTGGGCACGGCTTTTATTATAAACGAAAAAAAAGACTCATCCAGGATAGCAGTGCTGGATGGGTCTGTCCGGGTTACATTAACAGTCAATACGTCTGACAAAAAAGAGTTTATCCTCAATAAAGGAGACGCATTAATCTGTAACAGCATCCATCAAAAAATAAGGATAAATCCCGCTGATGAAGCTGTACAGTTTAATAAAATATTCAGCAATGCTTCACAACGCAATTCCTCCCCTGTTGAAGGCGCGGATATACCAAAAGAAATTATTGAAAAAAATACTACCGGAATCACGGACAATGCCGCCAAAACAAACACTGAGGACCAGACCGGCAACATGGAAAACAAAAATCCTGCCAGAGAACATGAAGCCGCGAAAGATGAATTATTAAAAGAAAAAAGGGAGTTTCAGAAACAAATACGCAGGGATATCCGGCAAGGTAAAAAATAAAGGCGCTGATCTTTAAACGTTTCCACTCCGTTTCAGAATAAAAATAGTTCCAAGTTCCAGGTTCCAAGTTAAAAGTCTTTAAAAAAACTACAAGCCTTCACCCAACCTGAAGAATGGAACTTTAAGCCCGGAACTCATTTCCTTCCTTGGAACCTGGAACTTGGAACATGGAACTCATCCTCCCCCGAAAAAACCGCTTGCAATCTTCTGACCATTTGCATATATTAATCTTGCGCTAAAAAATATCAGCTAACACGAAACCAGGAACCCCGGAATGGCCACAGCAAAACCAGCCGTACTCACAAACACAATCAGCGGACGAATCGGCAACCTCGTGTTCTACACAAGGCCGCTCGCCCCAGGCACTGCGAAATCCCGGGGCACGGCAGCAGCACAAAGCACTGCCCGAATACAGTGCGTTCGAACCTATTTCATACCCCATAATCCCGATACTGCCTCACAGCGCGCGGTACGCAGATGCTTTGCAGAAGCAGTACGCGCGTGGCAAAGCCTGGCAGGCGAAGACA
>CAZVYR010000390.1:0-3662 GCA_964631555.1 uncultured Leptospirales bacterium | reverse complement strand
TCCCACCTTGGGATCATGTGCTGGTAATTCCTGCCCCTGAATATGCATTGCGAACTTATCCGATCCTTTCCCTATCTTTTCAGATGCTGCCTTTACTCCATCTGCAAGTATATCACCGAAACCATCGCGCATTGCCAGTTTTTCGGTCATCGCAACTATTGAAGTATGATTTCCCCATGTCATCTCAATGCCGTCAGTATCTTCTTTTGTAATAATTCCATTCTCATAACACTCGATTGCAAAAGCAATTGTGGCTCCTGCGGAAATCGTATCAAGACCATAGCGGTTGCAAATATCATTCACTTTAATTATTGAATCGATATTACTGTTAAGACAATCGGTCCCGTACATCGCAATAGTTTCATACTCAGGTTTATGCGCACCGGACGCATATTTATACATCCCGGCTCCTTCTTTCATATGACCGCCGCATGCTACCGGACAGTGCCAGCATCCGTATCTCCTCTCCTGGCGTTCGACAACACGGTCGCCTCCAATCTCTGCGTAATCCGGTAAATCGACAACAGCAATCCCTCCCCAGTTCCTGGTAGGAGCATCATCGCTCTCCGCACAACTAGTCAAAATAGCCGGCGTCCCGAATTTCCTGAAAACATCAAATGGTCCGGTAAGCTCTTTCAGGTACTTTTTTCTTATTTCTTTTACCAGGTTTTCATCAGCTACTGGTATTTTTCTGTCTCCCTTTACCACAACAGCTTTGAGCTTTTTAGAACCCATTACCGCACCCATACCCGAACGCGCCGCGGCCCTTCCTTTGTTATTCATAACTGATGAGATAAGACAAAGCTTTTCTCCTGACTGGCCAATACACGCAAGCTCCACGCCCTTGCCCAATTCATTCTTGATCGCATCTTCCGTATCAAAGCTGTCCATCCCCCAATATTTTGATGCGTCCCTGATCTCAGCTTTCCCATCCTCAATATAAAGATAAACGGGTTTGATTGAAGCACCTGTGAAGAATACAGCATCATATCCTGAAAATTTAAGGTTCGGACCGAAATCTCCCCCTGAATTAGCCTCCCCCCAGCCCATAGTTAAAGGAGATTTCCCGACAACAACATATCTTGAACCGCCAAGAGCATCTGTACCTGTTAAGAGACCTGTAACAAATCCAAGAATATTATCCGGTCCCAGAGGATCAATCCCTGCCTTAAGCCGGCTGAAAAGGATTCTGGCACCCAATCCGTAACCACCTAAAAAATTGCGTCCGAGCTTTTCATCAAGATCCTCATCTTTTAGTTCTTTTGTTATAAGATCTACCCAAAGGATCTTTCCCATGAATCCACTTGACATTATGAATAATCTCCTTACTTTATACTTTATTAAAAAAATAAATTAAAAAGTTATGATTTTTTTAAGTCCCTGATATGCGTTGGCATACAAAGATAGTACTATTAAAAAATAACTGATTGTCTTTAGCTTATGATTTATTATTGAAAGATTATGGAAACGCATCATATTATTTTACATGAAAATCCTGATCGCAAACATATTTTGAGAAACTATAATAATATTTAACAAAAATATTTAAATTTCTGTTGACTCTTTTTTAACCGCTTATATTGTTATTCATTATCAATCATGCCTAATAAATATCCAAATTTTTAAATTATTCTTATTGCTTTCGGGACATACCGGATAGCTTCATTATTAAATTATTTTTTATAATTTAAACATGCCCCAGGAGACTAAAGACCAACTTAAAAAAATTATAAAAGCGAAAAACATCTAAATTTAATAAACCGATGAATCGCAATGAAAAGCAGGCACGGTATTTCCACATTTAATTATTCGGATAATTATATATTATCTAAATAATAGTAAATATTATATATTTTTGATGTCGTATAGACGACATCTTGAATTTAAATATTTTCAAATTTAATCGCAGGGTTAAGGAAATGTTAAATATTTCTGACAATTTAAACGCGAGTGTGGTTCAACTTATTGAGACAAGTAAGCTTGGGTGCTATAAAAAATATAAAAAAGGCCAGGTACTTTTATGGCAGGGGGACAGGGCTAAATACATAATAACAATTAAAAGCGGAGCAGTAAAAGTATACTCTATTTCATCTGATGGGAAAATCTATACATACGGCATTCTGGGAGAAGGCGATTTGGTAGGAATACCTCAATTGCTTCTTAATGAAGAAAGTAAAGTCATGGCCGAAGCTATTGATGATACTTATGTTATAGTCATACCTTCGGATATTTTTCAAAAATTAATGTCTACTAATCCCCGGTTATCCTACATATTGATGAAAAAGTTAGCCAAGGACCTAAGGAATATTACGGATAAAGCTGAAGGACTTGGTTTTCTTAATGTCCAGGAGCGTTTGAAACACAGCCTTATCAAGCTGGCTAAGGACTATGGCATTAAAACTGAAAAAGGAATTCGTATCAAGCTCGATATAACACATAAAGAAATAGGAGAGCTAATAGGAGCTAACCGGACTACAATAACCTATTTCATAAATGAACTCCGACGGCAGGGGTATTTGTATAAAGAGGGAAGACATTTTGTAATCAATCCTTCTGAAACTTACGACAACCTTCTATAAATAAAACTTCTAAATTGATTATATAAGTCCTCAATTACCTTTATTTAAATAATCAAATTTTTGCTAACAATGTCGTTTAGACGACACGGAAAAAAATATTTATTTATTATAAATAAAATAACATCATCCGCTCAATATAACAAACTATAAATATATAACTATTACTGATAATCATGTTTATTTCTTTAAAATAATTTTCAGTATTCAGGATCTATAATTCACCTGACCGGTTACTGATTCATTCTATTTCTTAATCGAGGAATAAATGCTTGAATTCATTTTACAATTTTTAGCATCAGCTTTAACCGAGGGAAGCGTGTATGCTTTAATGGCCCTGGGACTTGTAATTGTTCTTCGATCTACCGAAGTATTATTCTTCGCTCAGGGAACTCTTGCAATGGTTGGCGGCGTAGCAATCTATGCTCTGTTTGCTCAACGGAATATACCGTTAGCTATAGCAATCCCAATAAGTCTTATTATATGTGTCATCATCGCCTTATTAACACTTCGCATAGTAGTCCTGCCATTGCTCTCAAGGGGAGCCTCATCCATGAGCGTATCAATAGTAACAATCGGTGTGGGAATGCTTATTGAAATGGCAGCAATGATGATATTCGGGAAAGAGAACCTGGCAGTACCGTCTTTCTCAGGCGACGAGCCTGTCAAAATACTGGGTGCTAATTTTGTCCCGCAGCATTTCTGGGTTATAGGTTTCGCTGCCATAGCATTACTCCTGACATTTCTATTCTTTAAACGCACATGGATGGGAAAGGCAATGACAGGATTAGGTGAAAATCCGCTTCTGGCAAAAGCCATCGGCTTCCCGGTAAACCGTCTTTTTATGTATTCCTTTATATTCGCAGCTCTGGTCGGTGGTATTGCAGGCATCGTATTTGCCCCTATCTCATATACAGGATACGGAATAGGAACCCGCCTGACCATGAAAGGTTTCGCAGCAGCAGCAGTAGGAGGAATTACAAATCCGCTTGGAGCACTTGCCGGAGGTTTTATCATAGGACTTTTTGAATCATTTACCGCTGGATTTATTTCATCAAGACTGAAGGACTTGATCACTATGGCACT
>CAZVYR010000389.1:0-3675 GCA_964631555.1 uncultured Leptospirales bacterium | reverse complement strand
ACGCTGCTTGTAATAGAACTTGAGAAGGACATGGCTATTGATAAGATCAGGACAGTAAAACGCCTAACTGATGAAAAGAAATACTATGAAGCAATAGAGCTTCTGGAAAAAGAACTGGAGGATTATCCCGATAATCAAAAATTATTGTATTATTCGGCCAAGACCTACTTCCTAATAAATGACTATGATAATGTTCTGGAAATGATAAACAGGTATATTAAAGCCGAGACAAATAATAAATACGCATATTATCTTGCAGGTGCCGCTTATTTTAAAAAATCGGATTACGAGTCTGCGATAGAATTCTTCATGAAAGCGATAAGTATTGATTCGAACTTTACAAACGCCCTGCTGGCAGTCGGGATGGCATACAAAGAAAGCGGCAATACAGAGGAAGCACGCCGGTTCTTTGAGAAGCTTAGAAAGATCGACGAGAATAATAAAATCGCTGAGTATGAATTGAGCGCGCTTAAAAGTTAATGTTTGATCGATAAAATGATTTGATCTTAAATTATATAATAAAAACTTAATTAAATATAAAAAATATATTATTAATTGCTCATTTCATGTCAATAAGCTCATATATCCTGACTGGCAATTCCTTGCCTTTGACTCTTACAAGATCAAGCTCTCTTGCTATTATCGAATCTTTCACATGTTCATAGGTATATTCACTTATGATAATATTCGTCCTGTACTCTTTGTTCGTGCCTTCAAGCCTGGCGCCAAGGTTCACATTATCACCCATTACAGTATAATCCATTCTTGAAGAAGAGCCCATGAGCGCGACTACCATATCTCCTGTATTCAGTCCTATCCCGATATCAAGCGGCGGCTTGGGCTCCGGCTGAATGCTCATCCATTTTCTGTTAAGATCTTTTAAAACCTGCATCATCTCCACCGCTGCCCTGCAGGCAAGTAAAGCATGATCATTCTGCGGCACAGGAGCGCCCCAGAAAGCCATGATCTCATCCCCTACGTATTTATCCAGGGTGCCTTCGTATTTTATAACTATATTCGTCATAGCTTCAAGATATTCGTTTAAATGCTCTACCAGGCCTTCAGGCGTCATTTTTTCGGAAATACTCGTAAAGCCCCTTATATCCGAAAAAAGAACAGTAATGATCCTCTTGTCCCCGCCGAGCTTTAATTTCTCAGGGTCCTGAAGCAGTTCATCAACTACTGATTTGGCTACAAGCTTTGAAAAAGTCTGTCTTATGAATTTTTTCTCTTTCTGCTCTGTAATCACCCTGTAAGCGATAATTATCGTAAACGTAAGACCAATTTGAATAACGGGGGTAGCTGTCGCATAGATAATATTAAATGTCTCAAACAGCACCTGTGACCCGATAAAATAAAATAATACAAGGACTATTGTGATAATAATTGATTTGACTATCGATAACCTGGGCAGAAAGAAGCCTAATAAAACCGCGAGTATTAAGAAAATTAAAATATTCTGCCACGTATTAATTTTAAATATAAAGTTCTGATCTAAGATAGTATTAAGAGCATTCGCGTGATGCTCGATACCGTATGATTCGCCATACGGAGACTTATGAATATCACTCGCAATACCTGTGGAGGAGAACGCGGCTACCAGCAGGATCTTTTTATGTAAAGAAGGATTGTTAAATACGCCATCCTGGTAAAAATAATGGTATGGATAATAGTTAAAGCTTCCGAATCCGCCGATAAAATTTATATCCATAAAGCCCTGTTCATCTATCGGTATTGTGACTGCCCCATCATTGCCGGGCTTTGCCATCTTTTCCGCCGGAATATTTTTAAGCTTTATATATTTGCCGATCCTGACCTCAACATCCTCTTTTGATATTCCGTAATATTGCATGACGACTAATAAATCGATCGAAGGGTAGTAATATCCGTTGTATTTAATGATAAGCGGCATTTTTCTGTTTATATGGTCAGGATCTACCCGGATATTCGCAAAACCGACACCAAGAGATGCTCCGGACAGCGACGGAACAGGAGGAACAGCTTCCTTGACCCATTCTGCATAGGAATCATTCGGATCAACCTTAATGCGAAACCTGTTTATAACATTGATCCTTTCTTTTATATCCGAATACTGCCTGTCAAATTCACTTGTTTCAAAAGGATAATCTATAAAAACCACACCGGCACTCTTAATTGCGTCAGCAAATTCCTTTTCGTACTTCTTATGTTCAAGGAACATTACATCAAAAAGTATAGCTAGTGGTTTGCCTGTGCCCACGAATCTTGTGAATTTCGCGTGCACGTCCCATGGGAAAGGCCAGGTTATCCCCAATTCATTAAAAGCTCTCAGGGTATTTTCATCTATACCGAGTATAATTATATCTTCCCTTGCCATCGGATTTCTCTTTATAATACTGACTCCCTGTTTTATCTTATCAGATTTTTGCTCGGGAGCCCTCATATAAAATTTGAAATCAATCGCATTATTTTCCAGCCTGTCCAGCAAGGTTAACTGGGTGTAAATCAGTGCAATAAAAATGAATATTACAAAAGATATTAAAAACGCTACAAGACGGTTCTTATCCATTTTTAAAAATTCATTCGACATATTTTACTCCGAATTATTTTAGATGCTGGCAGAAAAATTTAATAAATGGGCAAAGACAGCCCTGCCGTTGAGGAGGGCATTATGAAATAGTTTTTTTAAAAAAAACCGGAAAGATTTTTAAGCTTGCCCTGTTTTTTATGAAATGTCAACATAATTTCAGGTTTTTTATTATAGTCTTGACAAATAATTCCATGTTACTGGTTTATACAATATCTATTATATTATTCTAAAAAATACAAAGAGGTTGTATCTTGCTTGTCCGTGAAAAGGTAAAAAATATTATAAATGCCGCGTTTAACGCTTCTGTTGAATCAGGAAAACTTGAGAAAGCTGAATTCCCGGAAATCAGGATAGAATATCCGAGAGAAGAAAGTTTCGGGGATTATGCGTCAGCCTTTGCACTTGAATCCGCGAGACTCTTAAGAAAATCGCCGCTCGTTATCGGGAATATTTTAAAAGAGTTCATTGAAGAATCGGATATCATAGGGAAAGTAGAAGTGGCAAAGCCAGGATTTATAAACGTATTTTTATCTGTGAGTTTTCTCTATACCTGCCTGATGAAAATCCTGGAATCCGGCGACACATACGGAAAAACCGATAAAGAAAAGCCGGATAAGATCAACATAGAATTCGTATCCGCCAATCCGACAGGGCCTCTGAACATCGTATCAGCACGGGCCGCTGCCATAGGAGATACCATCGCCAACCTGCTTGAAGCCTGCGGAGATATCGTTGACAGGGAATATTACATAAACGACCACGGCAACCAGGTATACCTCCTTGGGAAATCCGTACTGGCGCGCTACAGGGAATTATCGGGCGAACAAATTGACTTTCCTGAAGACGGTTATCATGGGGATTACATAAAAGATATAGCAAAGCAGTGCAGGGAATATTCCGCTGAAATCAGCGCGATCACTGACGAAGACGATTTGATCGCTTTCTTTGCTGAAAAAGCGGTTCATTATAATGTTTCAGGCCAGAAAGAGGATCTGAAGAATTTCAATATCAACTACCGCACCTTCTTTCCCGAAAAAAGAAAGCATGAAAAAGGCGACGTTGAAAAGACTCTCAGCCTGCTGGAATCCAGGGGAGTGATATACGAA
>CAZVYR010000388.1:0-3681 GCA_964631555.1 uncultured Leptospirales bacterium | reverse complement strand
TTTGTATGTCATTGGTGAGCATACGGCGCTGCCGATTTAGCTGGAGTTTCCAGAATGCAATATACAACTGAAATGAGGCTTATTCGCGTTATGTGTTCCGGCAGAGTTGATCTGGCACATGTAATAAGAGCTTTCTCAAAGGGAATGGATGGAGTATTTATTGGCGCTTGCCATTTAGATGAATGTAATTATATCACTCATGGCAACTATCATGCATTGAATATGGTACTTCTAACTAAAAAAATACTGGAATACGTTGGGCTTAATCCGGAAAGATTGAGAATCCAGTTTGTATCCAGTGCAGAGGCAAGTCTTTTTGTTGAATCTGTCGATGATTTTGTTAAGAAAGTAAAGGAATTAGGACCACTTGGCAAAGGCGAAGGTGAAGAAATAGAGAAAGACGAATTAAAATCCAAACTTGCAGAAATTTCAAAGTTAGTTCCATACATTAAGATTGAAAAAAATGAGAAACTGGCATCACATCTTACCAATAATGAAGAATATGATAACCTTTTCACAACAGAAGAGATAGATTCATTATTCAGTGATGTAACGTCATACTATATTGATCCTAAGAAATGCCGGGCATGTATGAGCTGCTATAGAAGATGTCCCGTAGAGGCAATTATAGGTGGTAAAAACCAGATTCACGTAATTGACCAGGATAAATGTATAAAATGCGGTACTTGCTTTGAAGTATGCCTCCCCCGCTTTGGTTCCGAAAATATGGCGGTAACGAAGTTTATCGGTGAGCCTGTACCACCTCCTATTCCTAAAGAAGAAAGAACTATTGTAAGAAAAAACATAGAAAAAGAAGTAAGTTAAACAGAAGTTCAGGCTTTATCCATTACGTTAGAATTCTATCGGTATAATATACAGTAGTATATTGTACCGTTCTTCATTAGCACACATTTTAAATCCAATAAACGGGACAATCGTGAATCAGACAGTCTCGTAAACAGACAGGAGGTAATTATGTCGCCAGTTAGCGCGACCTATTGGGGCATACCGGGCTATGCCATTTTTTGGGTCTTTTTCGCCATTGCATTCAGCTTATTCGTGCTGAAGGTTTTTTTCCTCTTACGCCTCATGCGTCTTGGAAAGCATGAGAACCGGTTCGATAAAATAGGACAGAGAATCAGGAATATGCTGATCGAAGTTGTGCCACAGAGATGCAACCTGAAAAGCGTTACTAAAAAGGACCTGGCCGGGATCGGACATGCTTTTATCTTCTGGGGCTTTATGTTCTTTTTGATCAGCTACATTGTATTTATCGGTCTGGGTGAAGGTTTCGGCCTCCATTCGATATTCATGGGCGGTACTTTTGAGATGGTCTATTCCTCTATTCTGGACTTTGCCGGGATATTCGTTACCGCAGCTATAGTCTGGGCAGCAGTCAGACGCTATATCATCAGACCGGAAAGACTGGAGCTAAGCGCGGAAGCCGGAATAATCATGATAATGATCTTTGGACTTATGACACTTCATTTCTGTATTGAGGGATTCGGCTTTGCAAGTTCCGGAATAATCCACGATCTACCCCCCGTTGGAGCAGCATTTGCCAGATTCCTAGCCGGCACCGGTATCCCGAAAAGCACTCTGACAGGGCTTTACCAGGGATCCTGGTGGCTGCACTATGCTTTAATTCTTGGATTCGTAATATATATCCCGCGTTCAAAGCATCTTCATGTGCTTGCTTCCCCCTTTAATTTATTTTTCAGGACACTCGGGCCTAAAGTAGTGCTTGAGCCAATACCGCTTGAAGCTCCTGAAGGAGCCGAAACTTTTGGAGTATCAAAAATCCAGGACTTTCGGTGGAAAGACATGCTCGACTTTTATTCCTGTGCAGTATGCGGTCGTTGCCATGTCAATTGCCCTGCACAGCTCAGTGGCAAGTCTCTTTCTCCCAGAGAGGTAATTCAGAACCTGAAAGACCATTTGCTGGAATCAGGCCATGAGTTGCTTAACAGTAAGTCAGAGGGATCTCCTGCGAATGCAGAAAAAAACATGATCGGTGATGTTGTTACTGAAGAAGAGATATGGGCATGCACCACCTGTGGCGCCTGCCAGGAAGTATGCCCGGTAGGTATAGAACATGTTCGTAAGATAATAGAACTAAGACAGAATCTGGTGATGAGTCAAAGCAAGATGCCGGAAAGTGCCCAGCTTATGCTTAGAAATATGCAATCAAGAGGTCATCCATGGTCAGGTGCACAGTCAATCAGGCTTAGAGAAGACTGGACAAACGACCAGGGGCTGAAAATATTGACTGAAGGGGACAGCATCAATACCCTTTTATGGGTAGGTTGTACCGGAGCTCTTATTGAACGCAATATAGAAGCGACTCTTGCCCTGACAAAAGTGCTGAAAGCAGCCGGAGTCGAATTCGGAGTCTTAGGCGGTGCAGAGCCATGCTGCGGAGATCCGGCAAGAAGAGCAGGTTACGACTTCCAGTTCCAGATACTGGCGGAAGAAAATATTGAACTGCTAAAAAGTTACAACATTAAAGAGATAATCACTTCCTGTCCGCATTGTTTTAATACGCTTAAAAATGAATACCCGCTTTACAGCGGAGATTTTAAGGTAATTCACTATACACAACTAGTCACTGAATTGATCAACGAGGGCAAATTAAATCTTACCAATGAACTGGATTCCACAGTTACGTACCACGATCCTTGTTATTTAAGCCGCTATAACGAAGTATATAAGGAACCGCGCCGTATATTACAGGCTATTCCGAAGGCAAAGCTTGATGAAATGGAACGCTCGCAAAAAAATACTTTTTGTTGCGGTGGTGGCGGCGGACATCTGTGGATAGAAGAACAGCCCGGGACAACAAAAATCAATCATATTCGTCTTGAAGACGTCTTAAAGACCAGTGCCGGGACTGTAGTGACATCCTGTCCTTATTGTTTACAGATGCTCGAAGAAGGCATTGAACATAAAGGCATAAAGGATTCAATGAAAGCAAGAGACCTTATTGAATTAGTTGAAGAATCAATGAAACAATCTTAATTATGAAAGGAGAGAAATATGAATACTATCGTCTGTGTTAAACAAGTACTCGATCCCGAGATACCACCTGCTAAATTCAAAATCGATCCGGAGACTAAACAGGTTATTCCTCCTCCGGGGGTACCGCCTGTGATAAGTGTATACGACGAGCGGGCGGTTGAGGCTGCATTACGGCTTAAAGATAAGAATGGCGGGAAAATAACAGTTTTAAGCATGGGATCACCGAAAGCTGCCGACGTGGTAAAGCATGTTTTATCTATGGGAGCTGACGAAGGTTTTGTTCTTAATGATGAAGCTTTCGAGAACCTGGACAGCTTTGGTACTGCTTATGTCCTTGGAAAAGCTATCCAGAAAATCGGAGGATACGATGCCATCCTCTGCGGCAGACAAGCTGCTGACTGGGGTGCAGGACAGGTCGGATCAATTCTGGCCGAAATTCTCGGTATTCCGGTAATAACATTAGCGGCTGACATAGAAGCAGCAGACAAAACCCTTCGGGTAAAAAGGATAGTGAACGATGGCTTTGAAGTACTGGAAGCACCTATGCCAAGTGTGGTTACGGTCAGCAGCGAGATCGGCCTGCCTCGTCTGCCCGCAGGGATGAGCCTCATGTTGGCCCGCCGCAAGCAGATTCCGCTCTGGAACGCGCAGGAAATCGGAGCT
>CAZVYR010000387.1:3595-3684 GCA_964631555.1 uncultured Leptospirales bacterium | reverse complement strand
AATCCTGTTTTTAGTCGCTTCCCCTCCGTTCCAGAGTCGCTTCCCCTCCGTTCCAGAGTCGCTTCCCCTCCGTTCCAGAGTCGCTTCCC
>CAZVYR010000387.1:0-3495 GCA_964631555.1 uncultured Leptospirales bacterium | reverse complement strand
CTCCGTTCCAAAGTCGTATCCTCTCCTTTTCAACTTTGTTTTATTTTCGCGTATAACATTTTTTCACAACATAAAATTTAGTATTTTTTAATTCATCCGGTTAAGTAGTCTTTTTATAAAAAAACTAATATTTTTTCAAAAAAATCTTGACACAATACCATTATATTTAGCTATATATAATGGTATTGTGACTTATAGTAAGTAAACTGTTGATAATCAGGTAGTAATACTTTTCCATCGTCCCTCTCCCAGAATGACGGAAGACTAACAATACTACCTACCCGGTAAGCCTGCCGGTGCATACGCTACGGCCGCAGGCTGCCGGGTGATAACCAGGACAAATATTCAGAGAGTAATCATCTTCTATAATTTATTCTAAAATACGCTATACAGAATAAATTAATATTTCAAAATTTTGATTTAAACAACTTAACAAATAATAATAACGAATTTGCCTTCCATTGTATCAATTATTAACTAATGGTGGACAATATTGATAAAGCAGTCACTCTAAGCAATATATATGAACCAGGATCAATGATTAGATTAAATATACAAAAAGGAGCTTATCAATGAGAATTATTTTATCTTTAATCATATTCTTTTTCACTTATCTTCAGTTACAGGCCGGGGAACTTGTCATATTTTCAGGAGCCGGTTTAATGAAACCGATGGAAGAGTTCCGTCAGGATTTCGAAAAAGAACATAAAATTATAGTAAATGTTTATTACGCAGGAGCAGCAGAGCTTTTCGGTATGCTCTCAATAGGAAGGGACTGCGATATCCTGATCCCTGGTGCAGAAAAGTACACACATGAAGCCCTTAGGAATGGATGGATAATTGAAAGCACAATCCGGAACCTGGTATATCATATTCCTGTAATTGCCGTACCGTCCGGCAATCCGGGTAAAATCAAGTCATTGAAAAATTTTGCCAATAAAGACGTTAAACTCGCACTCGGAGATCCCAAAGGGCCTGCCATTGGAAGAGTTGCAAAACAGATTTTTGAAAAACTAAATATCTATGAACAGGTAAAAGCCAACACCCTGGTATGGACCCCTACCGTTAACCAATTGCTGATATACATAAATCTCAGGCAGGTTGACGCAGTAATCATCTGGGAAGACCTGGCAACATGGTCTGAGAATAAAAAGAAAATCGAGATCATAGAAATACCTGAAGATCAAAATACAATTAAAACAATACCGGCAGCAATTACCAGGCAAGGCTACACCAAAACTTCTGCCAGGGAATTTAATGATTATATAAGTTCCGACAGTGCAGCCGCAGTCTGGAAGAAATGGGGATTCAAAACGTGTCCGAGATAAACTGGTTCAAAGTACTTATCATATTCATCTCATATCTGATTGCTATTCTACTTATAGCGGCAATATGCTCGCTGTTTTTTCTCACGTCATTTGAAGACGTTTTCAAAAGCCTGCAAAGCAGGGAAATGCGCTACTCACTTAAACTTTCAGCTATCACAAGTATTATTTCTACCATACTGGTTATGTTTTTTGCCGTGATAATAGCTTATGCAATATCCCGTTTCAGTTTCTTTGGAGATAAAATAGTTAAAACAATAATAAATCTTCCTATTGCATTCCCTGAACTTGTACTGGGACTTTGTCTTCTTCAGCTCTTCAGCTCAGGCCCTGTTGCCGTTTTTCTGAAAAAGGCCGGGCTTAATTTCATCTTCACCCGCCAGGGAATAATTGCAGCGCAGTTTTTTACCGCCCTGCCGTACACTACGCGCATTATGAAATCAACATTCGATTACGTAAGCAGGAAGATTGAGTTCGTTTCCTGGAGCCTCGGCTACAGTCCTTTATCAACTTTCCTCAACGTGACAATCCCGCTTGCCAGGAAAGGCCTTGTTGCATCAGTAGTAATCTCATTCGCAAGATGCATAGGCGCATTCGGGTCAGTGCTTATTCTCGCCGGAGGATCCTACATGAAGACAGACGTGCTTCCGGTAAGCCTTTATCTGAATATATCTTACGGCAATATGCCCATGGCTCTTACAAGCGGCATGCTGCTTGTTGTCATATCGTTCATCTCAATTTATATTTTTGAAAGGGCGGATATCAGGGCATGACATTCCTGGATATCAAAAACCTGCATCTGAATATCGGGGAGTTTCAGTTAAAGGAAATATCCTTCAGTATCAATAAAGGTGATTATCTCGCTATAGTCGGGCCTACAGGCGCCGGGAAAAGCATTCTCATTGAATCAATAATCGGGTTCCATACTCCCCATAAAGGAAAAATAATCCTGGATAAAAAGGATATTACACATGAGAAGCCATATAAAAGAAACATCAGCATAGTGTACCAGGATTACGCCCTTATGCCGCATATGACTGTTTTCAGAAATATCGCGTACGGTTTAAAAAGAAGAATAAAAGATAAAGACCGCCTTAAAATGGAAGTTGGCATAATGGCTGAAAAGCTCGGCATAAACCATCTGCTTAACAGAAAGCCGGAAACCTTATCAGGCGGAGAGCAGCAGCGGGTGGCTCTGGCAAGGGCGCTCGTTGTTAAACCTGAGCTATTGCTCATGGATGAGCCATTCTCATCCCTTGACCCGCAGATGCGCAGAGAATCAAGGGCATTGGTAAGGCACGTAATAGAAAGTGAGGGCAGCACTGTTATTCATGTTACTCATGATTTTCACGATGCCTGGGCAATGGCTAATAAAGCCGCTGTTTTCAACAAGGGAAGAATGCTTCAGTTCGGCCCTTTTGAAAGTGTATTCAATGCCCCCTCCTGCCAGTTCTCTGCAGATTTTCTCGGTGTGATAATCCTTGATGGAATAGTTGCCGGGAGTTCGAATGGTTTGACCCAGGTTGACATCGGCAGTACAAAGCTTTACAGTGTTGATCGTTCAAAATCAGGATCAACAGTCAGAATTGCAGTAAGACCTGAGAACATAATGATCGCTAAGGATAAACCTGAAAATATTTCGGCACTTAATATCATAAAAACCACTCTTGAAGGAATTAGCAGAGAAGAGAATCTGATCTCTTTATCTCTTCGCTTAGGTGACTTTTCTTTTAACAGCCTGATGACGCGAAATGCGTTCGAAGAGATGAAGCTGGGTATTGGGGATACCGTATTTGGTCTGATCAAATCAACTCATGTCAGAATTGTGTGATTATAAATTATAAAAAGATGTGCAGTCAAAATGAATCCTTTCCGCAGCAGAGCTGCTGGGTATCAAGAAACATAATTGGTCATCTTCCGCAGCAAGGTGCAGGCTTCCTGCAAAAAATGCAGGGAATCAATCCATAAGAGATTAAAAATAATAAACAATATTCCCGAATAGATCATTCCGCTTTATCCATATATAAAAGCTGTGTAGGATATGCAAAAACAATATTGCGCTTTTCTTTGTCTCCTCTTTTTCGGTATGAATAAAAAACCGGGTCATCGCAATCTCTGAACATTTTGCTATTGTTTATTTGCGAAAAGGAATTGCAGCCCGAACAGGTAT
>CAZVYR010000386.1:0-3692 GCA_964631555.1 uncultured Leptospirales bacterium | reverse complement strand
CGGTGCTCGTCGTCAACAAGTCGGGCCCGGCCACGATGAACCTGGGCCAGTGGGGCGACTTCGTCCTCGACGTCGAGAACACGGGCCTCACCGACGCCTGGGACGTCAGCCTGCGGGACCTGCTGCCGGACCTCCCGACGGGCGGCATGTGCGATCTGACGCCCGAGATCCAGAGCGCCCGGGTCTTCCAGGCCAACGGCCAGCCTGAACAGATTGTCCACTATCCCGAGTTTATACCGCTCTTCCCTGCTGTATTTATAATAAGTAACAGATGCCGGATGAGTGACCAATGTTTCCACACCTCCCAGGCTTGGAGCGATATATATCATCTGCAAAGAATCCATAAAACGGTTGGAGGCTTCCAGGTCACCCTTAATTAAAAAGGTTACTACACCGCCGCCGCCGTTCATTTGTTCTTTAGCAATATTATAATGTCTGTGGCTTTTTAAAAACGGGTAATACGTTTTTTCAATCTTGGGGTGAGATTCAAGATATTCTGCGATCTTTAATGTATTTTCATTTTGTGTTTTTACCCTGAGCGGAAACGTCTTTAAACCGCGCAGCAACAGATAGCAGCAATGAGGATCAATAACGCCGCCCATTGATTTATGCAGATCCCTGACTCTTGACACCAACTCCTTATTACCGAGAAGAACTCCGGCCAGTATATCATTATGACCTGCCAGGTACTTTGTGCCGCTGTGAATAACAAGATCAATACCAAAGTCAAGTGGCCTCTGGTTAAACGGTGTGGCAAAAGTACTGTCAATAATCGTAATAACATCATGCTTGTCTGCGATCTCTTTGAATTTAACAAGATCGAAAACATTCAGGTACGGATTAGTCGGCGATTCTGAAAAGATAAACCTCGTATTTTTCTTTATGGAAGATTCAAGTACTTCATAATCCCCAAAAGGTACTATTGTGCATTCAATACCAAATCTTTTAAGATATGATCTGCAAAACTCAAGAGTCTTCCCGTAACAGTCATCTGTTATCACAATATTATCCCCTGACTGAACAAGCGCGAGAATAGTAGTTGTAATAGCCATCATTCCGGAAGAGAACATAAGCGAATCCTCTGCGCCTTCAAGCTCTGCAAGTCTTTTCCCTGCTACTTTCTCAGTCGGGTTACCATATCTTCCGTATTCAAACCTGATCTTATCATTCTTTGTGTAGGCTTCTATCTCCTTGCTGTCTTTGAATGTATATGTTGAAGACTGAACTATCGGTGTTGTAATAGAATCAGCATAGCGATCCCTTCCTTCACCTGCATGGATTGACTGCGTATATATTGATTTATTGTTTTTTTTCTCAGGCATATTATCTCCTTTTAGTCAAGATAGTACATATAGACTTATTATACTAATATAATAAATTATCCTATGCATCTGTAAAAAATTATAAAAGCAATGTATCAATAATCTCAACAAGTTTTTGGATATTATAGTTAGTTACAGATGAAATTGCCAATATGTTCTTTGTATCAAGTGTTTCAGCTTTTCTGTTGATCTCATCCTGATCAAGTAAATCAGCTTTTGACAATACAACGTAATACGGCTTTTTAACTAAATTTTCGTTATACGTTTTTAATTCATTGCGTAATAATTCCAGGTTATAAACAGGATCAGGTTCAGTACAGTCAATAATATACAAAATAATCTTTACTCTTTCAATATGCCTTAAAAAAGAAAGGCCCAGACCATGCCCTTTATGAGCTCCTTCAATAATTCCCGGAATATCAGCTATTTTATATAAAGATCCATTACTATGCTGCACAGTTCCCAGATTAGGTATTATTGTTGTAAAAGGATAATCTCCGATTTTGGGTTTTGCGTTTGTAATCTTTGAAAGAAGTGTTGATTTACCTGTATTGGGAAGTCCGACAAGCCCGACTTCAGCAATAAGCTTTAAATTCAAAAGCAGTGCCCTGCTCTCTCCGGGCATACCTGGTTGAGAGAATCTTGGAGTCTGGTTAGTGGAAGTCTTAAAGAACTCATTACCTTTTCCGCCGATTCCGCCTTTTAATATCTCTATTCTTTCATTTTCTTTTAACAGATTGCATAAAACATCACCAGTTTCTTTATCAATGATTTCTGTTCCAGGTGGAACAAATATAACAAGATCATTTCCATTACGGCCATGCTTGTTTCTCCCCATACCAGGCTGACCGTTCTCAGCTTTGTAGATCCTGTCCTTAAATAAATGCGATAAATTCACATAAGACTGGCTGGCTTCAAAGTAAACCCCTCCGCCCTGGCCTCCGTCGCCGCCGTCAGGCCCGCCTTTTGCAATATACTTTTCTCTGCGAAAGGAAACAGCTCCTGCACCGCCTTTACCGCTTTCAATATTTATTGTAATTGTATCCGTAAATTTACTCAATTTAATTTCCAAATAAAAGCATTTATAAATTGTCCGTTACTTGTTTTAAATAAAAACCCAAAACAATAATTACTCAATTCACATCGGAATATCGTTAAAAAAAAATCGCGTAAAACTGATTTACGCGATCTTCTTACTTTTCTTACTGATAAATAGATGTTAATGTAAAATCAATGAAACAAATTATACACCGGGATATATTGATACCTTTTTTCTTGTTTTATCCAGTCGCTCAAATGTTACGATCCCGTCTATTTTCGCAAAAAGGGTATCATCACCGCCTCTTCCGACATTATTTCCCGGATGAATTTTTGTGCCTCTCTGTCGAACCAGGATTGTACCGCCTTTTACCATCTGGCCTCCGAACCTCTTAACGCCCAGCCTCTTGGATTTAGAGTCTCTCCCGTTCCTTGTAGATCCGCCGCCTTTTTTATGTGCCATTATGCCACCTCTTTATTCTTTTTCAAAAATAATCTTCAATGATTCCGGATAAATTTTTATTATCTCTTCCAGACCGGTTAACATTGTACTCAATACTATATTCAGATCCCTCAATCCTTGCGGTTCAACATCATCAACTTTTATAACTGCCTCAAGATAACCGCTTTCCTGTTTTATGTTCTGGTGAATCCTGCAAACCCTGGTTATAGCCACAACAGCTGTTTGTATTATTGCAGAGATTGCTGCGCAGACAATGTCGCCATTCTTGTTACTAAAACCAGCGTGCCCGCGCACTTTGATCTTTATAGTTTTCCCGTTACCGGATTTTAAGTAATTTTCTTCTTTGATCAGGTTGTTTAAAAATAGCTCAACCACTAATATCAGCTTACTGATACTTCATTTATTTTTAACTGTAAATAATCCTGTCTGTGGCCAAGGGTTCTGGTATAATTTTTTCTTTTTTTAAACTTGATCCCTCTTACTTTCTCCCCTTTAATCAGGCCGCAATTTTTAGCACTTACCTTTATATTATCGAGGTATGGCTGTCCAAGCATTACATTTTCGCCGTCAACATACATAAGTACTTTATCAAGAATAATCGTTTCATCCTGATTATCAATTTTATCAACGTTTAGTGTTAAATCTTTTTCAACCTTGTATTGTTTTCCGCTAACTTCTACTATCGCATACATTGTTAAGTGATCCTTATTATAAATTTTACGAAGAAATTTATCATTAAAAACAAATAAACTCAATAAATTATATATATATATAATGTTTAAAGCAATCTTTTTATTTGGGCCCACAAGGATTCGAACCTTGGACCTACTGATTATGAGTCAGCCGCTCTAACCAACTGAGCTATGGGC
>CAZVYR010000385.1:0-3731 GCA_964631555.1 uncultured Leptospirales bacterium | reverse complement strand
AAGGTACACGAGTTACTTCATACGGAACAGGAAGAAAAAGAATGAAGGGAGCTTTAATAAAAATTTCCCCTTTGGGTTCTATAGCAGGTCTCAATATTTGTTTTGAACCTTAATTTTATTATAGGCTGAATATAAACTATTTTTCTCATTTTAGTTTTATATAACAGCCCGTTTATCAAACGGGATTGATACTGTTTTGAGTCGGTTCCCCTCCGTTCCATAATCGTTCAATTTAATATTAAAACAAAAAAACAGTCGGGATAACACAGCAAATATTACAACTATTACCTGAATATTGCAGTATATCCTTAATATCTGATATTCGGATGTATAATTGTTATTGCAATTAAGAATATCTTTTCAAAATATTGTGAAGATTAAATAAAAAAATAAGAAAAAAGTGACACATTTTATGGGTTTCAGGAGTTATATACTAGTAAAAATGATACATGCAATTATTTTCTTTTTCTAAATTGCGGAGGGTTACATTTAATGAAGAAATTATCATACCTGGTTATTCTCTTTGCTGTGAGTATTGCTTACGCGGCAGAAGAAGATAAGAATTATCTTCTGAGGAAGAAGATACAGGAATACCAGCAGAAGATCGAGCGATTCAATCAGCAGGCTATTGAGACTGATAATCAGATCAAGGATTTAACCGAGTCGCATATAAAAAGAGTTAAAAAAAGGAAAAGCGATATTTCGGAATTTAATAACGAGATCACTATGCTGGGAAAGGAACTAAAAAATGAAAAGTTGCAGAACGGTTCATTAAAGAATTCAGTCAGAGATTATGAGCTTCAGTTCTCTCAGTATAAAAACAGGATTAAGAAGGACATGGAAGAATCCCGGGAGTCGGTGAAAACAGGCATCCCGTATAATATTTCTGAACGGGATATAAATATATCAAAACTGATATCAGATACGGAGTTTGAAAGCATCACTCCTGAAGAAATATATAACCGGTATTATAATTTTTTGAACAGGGAACTTGCGGCAAGTATGGATTCCGAAGTTTATTCAAAAAATAATATTAAATATCTGCGAATAGGCTGGGTATTGCTGTGCTATTCAGATGATCAGGGCAAAGAGGCGGGCATTCTTACAAAGAAGAATAATAAATGGGAATGGAAAACGGATATTGACTTTACTATGAGAAAGGCCATAAGAGATTCTATTAAAATGGTCGAAGGTAAAAAAGCACCTGATCTGATTGACTTTCCTGTTCCGCTTTCGCTGATCCGGGAAAGTATGAAAGGAGGCGCCAAATGAAAAAACTTTTAATATTTATTTTACTGCTTATAATGTCACCGGCGCTGTTTGCTGATGAAACTGCTGAGCTTAGCAAAGAATATGATAAAATAGAGAAAGCACTGGAAAAGGCGGAAGCAGATTTCTGGAAGAAAAAATATGCACTCATTGAATTAAAACAGAAGACAAAAGATGAGATGGGTGAGCTTGAAAGCGAATATAATGACCTTATGAAACAACGCGGCGCTCTGAAAGAGGAAATACTCAGCCTGGCTTCTGATAATAAAAGTCTCGGAGAGAAGAGAGATAATTTTAAAATCAGGATTTCGGAAATATACTCAACTTATCTTAAATCGCTTGATGAGCTAAAGTTATTCGCTAAGAGGAATGTACCTTTCACAGGACAAAAGGACATTATGAAGCTGAATGAGATTGGTAATACCATTGAGAGAAAAGAAGGTGTAATAAAAGTTGGAGAATCAATAATATCCTTCATAAATTCTTTGATTGCAGATTCGTGTACCAGCTCACTACAGCATACTGATATTATTACAAAAGATAAATCTGTTGAGAAAGGGAAAAAACTTCGTGTTGGATATATCTTTAACGGTTATATTACCGACAATGGGGAAAACGGAGGACTCTTATTGCGTACCGGGAAGATAACGCAGAATGCGTTTGAATGGCATGAAGACCTGTCCTCTTCAAATAAGGAACTCATAAGCAAAATGGCAGACAGCATAAACAGTAAAAAGGAAGTCGCGTTCCTGCCTCTTGATGTTATGCAGTCAAAAGCAGTCGGTAAAGCTTATTCCACAAAAGATTCTTTATTTAAAGGATTCATTGAATGGTATAAGTCGGGCGGTATTGTCATGTATGCAATCGTGTTTGTACTTGGGTACGCCCTTTTCATAATTATCGATAGAGCAATTGTATACAGAAGGAACACTACAGGTTCTGATTCCTTAACAGATTCTCTTGAGAAGCTGATCGTGAAAAAAGACTTTGACGGTGCTGTCAAACTCTGTGAAAAAAAGAAAAACCCTCTCACCAGGCTGATAAGAGAAGTTTTTCTGGATAAGAAAATAACCCTTGATGACGCGGAACTGAAAATCCAGGAGGTCATTCTGCACGAAACATCCTTTCTGGAAAAGCATCTTCCGACTTTAAAAAGCCTCGCTGCTCTTGCTCCTCTTTTAGGGCTTCTGGGTACAGTTACAGGAATGATCTCTTTGTTCGATGTTATTACAGTTTTCGGAACAGGAGATCCTAAACTTCTTGCAGGAGGTATAGCAGAGGCCCTGGTTACTACGGAGTTTGGCCTTATAGTTGCTATTCCTGCAATGCTGTTTCACAGGATACTGCTGAATAATTCCGAAAAGATAATTACGGATCTCGAAAGATTCAGTTTCGTTATTATAAATTCCGGCTGGGGAAAGAAAAAGTAAAAGTTATGATAGACCAGATATTTGAAACTTTCATAAGGGCAGGAAATGTAATCTTTTTTATTTTCTTTATTTCGGTGTATGCCTGGTTTTTAATAATCCGTAAATATGCCTTTATCAGGAAGGAAAGCAAAGACAGCGGTGTGCTTTTCGATAATATTTTAAAATATATTAACAACAAAGATTTTTTAAAACTCGATACATACCTGCGCCGGGAAGACAGCATAATGTCAGACTCGATCCGGAAGCTTGCCCTGGTCAAAGATAAGAATAAATTAGAAACAGAAGTAGCTGAAAAAAGCGTATTTTACTTCGGATTGCTTGAAAATCATATAGGAACCATAACAACTCTTGCCGCTATAGCCCCGCTGCTCGGGCTTCTTGGCACTGTTACCGGCATGATGAAAACATTCTCCATTATTAAACTTTTCGGCTCTGCAAATCCAGCTCTTATGGCAGAAGGGATATCCGAAGCACTTCTTACGACCCAGGCCGGCCTTGTTGTCGCATTTCCAATAGTTCTGGCAAATACGTTTTTAAAAAACAGGATAAGGGGACTAAAGAGCAACTTTGAAAGGATAAGTATGAAAATAAGGGGACAAAACAATGTTTAAGATATTTAAAAAGAAGCAGGAAGAGTCGGATGATATAAACATATCCCCTCTGATAGATATGGTATTTATCCTGTTAATATTTTTTGTAGTAACCACTTCCTTTTCCAGGGAAACCGGTGTTGAAATTAATAAGCCCAAAGCAGCTTCTTCCCAGACACTTTCCCAGGAAAATATCCTTATAGCTGTTACCGCAGAGGGAACCATTCATATTCTGGAGAAGCAGGTTGATCTGAATCAGCTTTCGATAATAGTTAAAAGGCTTGCTACCGAAAATCCGGAACGGCAGGCAGTTATAATGGTAGACAGGAACGCGAGGAGCGGGGATGTCGTTGATGTTATAGACGCGTGTAATCTATCAGGAGTGAAGAAAGTAAACATAGCAGCAATCAAGAAATAAGGAACACTGAAATATCGTGCTCAG
>CAZVYR010000384.1:0-3750 GCA_964631555.1 uncultured Leptospirales bacterium | reverse complement strand
ACACAATATTCGGCGCTACCTATGTTGTACTTGCTCCCGAGCATCCCTTGTGCGAGAAGATCAAGGAGATGACAGGTGCTTCCAAAAAAAAGGAAATCTCCGATTTCCAGGAAAAATGCAGGCAAATAGACAAGACTGTGGAAACAATGCTTCACATAGAGAAAGAAGGCATCAGTACAGGGATCATGGCAATCAATCCGGTCAACGGAAATGAGATCCCGGTCTTTATCGGAAATTATGTGTTAATGGAATACGGCACAGGAGCTATCATGGCAGTCCCGACCCATGACTCAAGGGATTTTCTTTTCGCGAAAAAATATTATCTTCCCATGATCCTGGTCATCCAGCCTGAAAATGAAGAATTAAATATCAGCGACATGGACGATGCATATGAAGGCAGGGGCCTGCTTGTTAATTCAGGCCGTTTCAACGGCATGGACAACCTGGACGCAATAGAAAAGATCGCTGACTGGATGGAAGAAGAAAAGATAGGGGAGAAATCCGTAAATTACAAGCTTAAAGACTGGCTTATCTCAAGGCAGCGCTACTGGGGCACTCCTATTCCTGCCATATACTGCGACAAATGCGGCATAGTAATGGAGAAAGAGGAAAACCTTCCTGTAATCCTGCCCAAGGATATCGAATTTACAGGCAGCGGCAACCCGCTTGAGACTTCAAAGACATTTCTCACAACAGTATGCCCGGAATGCGGAGGAGAAGCAAGAAGAGAAACAGACACCATGGATACTTTTGTGGACTCTTCATGGTATTTCGTGAGATACTGTGATCCGAAGAACGACAGGGAATGTATAAACAAAGAGATCGCAGAAAAAGAACTACCGGTTGACCAGTACGTTGGCGGTCCTGAGCACGCTTGCATGCATCTCATATATGCCCGTTTCTTCACAAAGGTAATGAGAGACCTGGGTCTTATCTTCTGCGACGAACCATTTAAAAGGCTTCTCACACAGGGCATGGTTATCAAAGACGGAAATAAAATGTCAAAGTCAAAGGGCAATACAGTCAGCCCCGATGACATCATTGATAAATACGGAGCGGACACAGTAAGACTTTTTATGCTCTTTGCCTCACCTCCGGACAAAGACCTGGAATGGTCGGATAAGGGAGTGGAAGGATGTTACAGGTTCCTAAACAGGGTATGGCGGCTTGTAAATAAATATAAGGATGAATACTCCGGGGATGCAAACCCGGATGATCAAACACTGAGTCCCGGCCTGAACACGCTGAGAAGCGAGCTGCACAGAACAGTAAAAAGCGTTACAATCGATATAGGCGAAAGAATGCAGTTCAATACGGCAATAGCAAGAATGATGGAACTTGTTAACTCGGTGTATAAGACAGATGAAGCAGACCTGGAAAACGGCGCCGGCAAATCCGTACTTTCCGAAATATTCAGCAAGCTGATCCCCCTGCTTGCTCCGTTTGTCCCTCATGTGGCAGAAGAGATGTGGGAAGAACTCGGTTATAATAAGATGATCGTTCTTCACAAGTGGCCTGATTATATTGATGAATTAACCGCAAAGAATGAAGTGGAAATCGTATTCCAGATAAACGGGAAGATCCGTTCTAAAGCCAGTGTAACGTCCGGCCTGTCAAAAGAAGACATGGAAAACACCGCGCTTGCCGACGAAAGGATCAGTGAGCTTATAAAAGACAGCGAAATAAAGAAAGTTATCGTAGTACCGGACAAACTCGTTAATATCGTAGTTAAGTAAAACAGGTTAGTTTTCAGAGTAACCAAATTTTATAACATCAAATTTTACTGCTTTTGTCACTTACTCTAAGAATTGTTCCCGCTTTGCCGTCGGGGTGAACTGCTGAATAGTTGCTCATAGCAGCAAAATGCTGTATAAAGGATTTCTTAATGCAAAGAAAAGACATTTCGATCATTATCTTATCTTTATTTATATTTATTCAAATATGCCTGAATAAAAGTATCCTTTATTCCGCCGAAGAAAGTAATATGCAAATTGATCCCATAGATTCCGGTGACACAGCCGCTGGTGATAATTCCGGATTTAATAATGATAAATATAGTTTTAAACTTGGCGGGTACCTCAAAGAACTTTTCACTTATACAGAAACGGATCATTACTCAGAATATCTCTATTCACCTGAAAACCGGAATAAAGAAAAAAAGCTGATAGCAGACGTAAAAAGGCTAAGGCTCTCACCTGAGATAACCCTTTCGGATTATGTGTATATCCGTATCGACTATGATAACGAAATAATAACAGGCAGCTTTTTAAAGAGCAGGGAATTCGACCTTTACTGGAGTGACTCAGGCTATAATGATCTTTTCGATATGACGGCAGAGCCCGTCTATGACCGGGATATACTTTACAGAACAACGATACACAGGGCCTATGCAAAGATTATAGCCGGTGACCTCACAATAACACTGGGAAGGCAGCAGATCCGATTCGGCAGCGGCAGGTTATGGAACCCTCTCGATATACTTAATCCGGTTTCCCCGACTTTTGTAGAGGGTGCTGAGGAACAAAAAGGAACAGATGCAATCATGCTGGAGTATTTTCTTACGGATACTGCCGAAATATCCCTGGTATTAGACCAGAAGCGGATGGATAACAGCGATGAACCTAAAAAGCTCAACCGGAAAAGCAGCAATGTCCTGGGCCGTATAAAAATAACTGTTGCTGAAACCGACATTGCAGCCCTGGGTGGCAGGGTCTCCAGAAGAAATATTGGTGGTACTGATATAGCTTCAACATTCTTTAACGGCCTGTTAAGAGGCAGCATCTTATATTCCGCACCTGAACATGGTGACCCGCACTTCCAGGCAAACGCCGGATACGAATACAATTTTGCAATAGGTCTGTACTTTTTACTGGAATATTTTTATAACCAGAACGGGCTGAACTATAGTGACGGTTTAAACCGGGCCTATGAAGAGTACCTCGTCTCCGGTATAGATGAAAATAATTATTATATTCTATCCGACCAGGTTATCACCTATAACCAGCATTATTCCGGGATTGTTCTTGGATATAACATTACACCACTTTTGCGTGCCGAATGCTTTTCAATATATGATTATCAGGGAAGGGGTCTTTTTGTTCAATCTTCACTTAAATACAATCCTTTTCAGAATATTGATCTTGCGATCGGCTCCATGTTAAGTAAAATGTTCAAAGGATCGGACAAGGAATCCGATTTCAAATATTTAGAAAAATACGGATATACATTCGCTTCCCTGACCATGTATTTCTGACAAACAGCCGCATATAAAAATATCCGCGATCCGCGAAACCGGTTTGCAGCACTATGCAAACGGTATACAGTTTTCAAGAGTAAACCGGCTATTTATTGATGAAAAATTATTAAGGATTGTTCATGTTAATTGCAGACGAATGGAAAGACTATGAGTTGATTGATACTGGTAACGGCGAAAGACTTGAGAGATGGGGGAATTATATACTTCGAAGACCCGATCCTCAGATAATATGGCCTCCTCAAATGATCCATGAATGGAGCAAGGCTGATGCTCATTATCACAGGAGTTCCAGAGGCGGGGGAAAGTGGGATTATAAGCGCGATTTACCGTCCAGATGGACTGTATCTTATAAAGAATTATCTTTTTATGTCAGGCCCACTGACTTTAAACACACCGGGCTTTTCCCTGAGCAGGCGGTCAACTGGGAATGGATATTCGATAAAATAAAAAAGGCGGGCAGGCCTGTAAAGGTAATAAATCTCTTTGCGTATACA
>CAZVYR010000383.1:0-3758 GCA_964631555.1 uncultured Leptospirales bacterium | reverse complement strand
TTTCAATAACCTGGAGGATCATGGAAGGAGGCGGTGTCATAGATGCAGAAGAAGGAGAGATGCTGGAATTTACAGCGCCTGATGATCCGGGCCTTACAATACTTGAAGCGACTGTAACACAGAATGATACTGTCACTACCGCTGAGTCGATCATTACTATTACGGAACAACTGCTCCCGAAAAGGGATGATACAGGGCTGGCAACTAAAAAGGGCCTGCCGGGTTATACATACCGAAAAGCGGCAGGCGAGTTGTGGAGAGCCAGGTTCGACAGGGAGAGATACCTGATAGTAATCAACAACGGCCATGCCGATTTTATATATGCTTCAAAGAACAATACCAGGAAACTGAAATACATCCTGCGTCTTTTCGCGAAGGAACTGATACTCTCAAACTTCCCGGAATCCACAAAAGAAGAGCTTCTCGAACGACTGATCGAACTTACCCTCTACACAGAGGATTATCTCAGGTAATAATTTATCAATTAAACAAAAGTATATTAATCAATAGTAATGATCTTCATCATGTTGGTATTGCCTGCTATTCCTACAGGTACGCCGGCAGTAATTACGAAAGTGTCACCGTGCACTCCGATCCTTTTTTCCAGTATCAGCTTCTTGGCATTTTCTATCATTTCATCGGTATTTGAAAAGAAATCCGCTTTTAACGGTACTACTCCGAATACTATTGAAAGCTGCCGGGCCACGTCTTCGTTCTGCGTAATGGAAATGATCGGTATTCCGGGCCTGAACTTGGCTGCTCTCAGCGCTGTTGAACCGGATGATGTAAAGCAGATGATCGCTTTTGCCTTTAAGGAGTAAGCAGCGTCTATTGCAGCATAGCTTATCGCTTCGCTGCTGTCTTCCTTGTCTACCTGGATCGTATCCTTATATTTCATATAATCAATGCATTTTTCGGTATTATCCACTGTGTCGCACAAGAAGCGCACTGCCTCTGCCGGGTATTTGCCTGCCGCGGATTCGCCTGTGAGCATAAGGGCATCGACTTTGTCATAAACCGCGTTGGCAATGTCGCTGACTTCAGCTCTTGTGGGCCTCGGGTTATTCATCATGGAGTCGAGGAGCTGTGTCGCGATAATGACGGGCTTGCCGTGCACTTGTGAAGCGTGTACGATCTCTTTCTGCACAGTCGGGACTTCGGTTATCGGCATTTCAACGCCAAGGTCGCCGCGAGCTACAAGTATCATGTCGGATGCTTCGATTATCCTTTCAATGTTTGTGACTGCTTTGGAATGCTCGATCTTTGCCACGAGCTTGATGTTTTCGGGCAGGAGCCCGCGTATTGCGTATATTTCTTTCTCGCTTTTGATCATTGACGCTGCTATGTAATCCACATTCATGGATATTGCATATTCGATATCCTTCTTATCGTTTTGCGTTAAAATAGGGAAGGGTACGTCAACATTGATGAAGTGTGTCCCTTTTCTGTCTTTGAGAAGGCCGTCTTTTATCGAGGTAACAACAAGCCTGTCGTTTTTAATGTCGCTTATAATAAATTCAATATTCCCGTCATCTGCCATTATATGATTTCCTTTCTTTGATATCTGGAATATTTTATTATAGCTGACTGAGAAGTTGTCTTCAGTAAGATCGCCGGGATTAAATACAAGTTCCGTTTCTTTGTTTCCTGTGAGTTGAATTCCGTTCCTGTTCTTTACTATTGTCCTGATCTCAGCTCCTTTCAGGTCGGCCATTATGGGCATATCTTTCTTTATGGACCGTATCATCTCTATGAGTGCAGTGTAGTCGTCATAGGTGCCGTGGGAAAAGTTTAACCTGAATATATCGGCTCCAAGTTCGATAAAGGTTTTAATCATCTGTTCATTGGATGAGGACGGGCCGAGCGTTGTAATAATTTTTGTTTTCCTGATCTTGCGCATATTAACTCCGCAGTTGATTATTTAATTGAATTAAGGATATGCACGATCTGCGGGAATGACAAGTATAAATTGAAATTATTTTAACGCGAATGAGAGCCTGTCCTGAAAAAACGGACCTGAAGAGGAAGGGCAGTTGCAGCCTGACGGTTTGTGTCAGGCTATAAGTTTTATCAGCTTGACATTAAATGAACAGAATGGCAGCCAGCCCCTGTTTTTTGCCTTCTCAAAGGAAATAATTATATGCGGCATATATTTCGGTTCAACCGGCTTTTCCGGAAGAGTCCATCCAAGCTCATGAAGGAGTCTGTTGCCCTTTTTGTTATTGCACCATTTGCAGGCGCATACAATATTCTCCCAGGTTGAATAACCCTGCCTCAAACTTTTACCCGTTATCTCATACCACCTGCTTCCGGGTATAACATGGTCTACTGTCAGGTCTCTTACAGAGAACCGCTTGCCGCAGTACTGGCATGTCATATCGTCCCTGTAAATGACATTTAATTTTGAAAAGACCACTTTTCTTTTTGGAAGTTCGTTGTATCCGAGTATGGAGATCACTGAAGGAATTTTGATGGAGATTGAGGGCGATCTGACTATTTCATCGCTTTCAAGAACAGGTATGGCCTTGTCTGCTGTCAGCAGGCATATTGCATCCCTTGCTGAGGTGATTCTGATAGGGATAAAGCCGGAATTTAACACTAATACGTCTGAATTTAGCATTTTGTTTTCCTGTCCCAACGCAGACCTGCTGCGTTGCGCACCATAGTAATCAGACCATGTTTTGCCGTCAACAATTTTATTTTGTTTGACGGGGTAGGGAACAGGCATCGTCCTGTTCCAGGCCGGTGCCTGTTCCCTGCTGGTATAAGTTGATTATTCAGTTTTCAAAGATCGGTGAGGAATCCCCCTTCCGGCCTGCGGCCGGAAGAGAGGCCTTTTCTGCCGCTGCGCGACCTCCCCTGTCAGGGGATAACTCCCCCCTTTGCAGGGGAAGCAATCTGTGCCGTAAATGCTCCGCTGGTTTCGGCTGCGCCCTTCAGCTCCGCTCGGGACAAGCTCAACCAGCGGTTGCGCTGGATTAACGCCGTTTGTGGAACGGTGATCTTTTCCACGCAAATGCGGGCGAGGGTATCTTATCTCTGCTCCTGAAACTTGTTGTTCCCTCTCACCCTCTTATACGCAGGAGGCTTACATTTTACGGGGTATTTTTCTAATTTCCGGAAAAATAAAAATTTTTTTTTAAAATAATTATTAAATTTTATTTCGAAAAAAAGTGGGATGAAAAAAAACAGAGTTAGAATTTGAAGCGGATTTGAAGCGGTTAGGTTCTGCGGGATAAAAATAAAATTATTTATAAATTTTTTTTAAAAAAGTATGTTAGAAAAGTTTTTTGCTTTTATTTCTGTAAGGTATCTGCGTATAAGAGGGTGAGAGGGTTAATATTAAAAATATTTTTAATTTTAATAATAAAATTATTAGTACAAATAGGAATAAATACTATTATAAATTATTCTGCGGAGGCTTACCATGAAAAAATTTAATGATGTGAAAGAGTGGAATGATGAGATAATCGCATAGGGTTTGCTTGATGGGCCATTAAGGTGTAAAGGGAATTGGACGATATAACTGGACGTTGTTTGCAATAATCAAAGTAATGGAGCCGGATTTTCAATATTTTTTACTGTTCCAAAATATCATCCTGGAAATAATGAACTAACAAATAAAATCATGACATCCATTGATGACAGCTTGGAGGAGTTGGGATGATAACTATTATTCTTATTATTCTTCTCATAATCTGTTTTTACGGATTAATTAAAGCGGAGAACTATTATTAAGGTGAAACAAATGATAAGTG